>NZ_RBLT01000006.1:0-168011 GCF_003989315.1 Microbacterium sp. HSID17254 | reverse complement strand
CGCGGCGCTGGTCGGGACGCCGTCCGGCGAGCGCGGCCGCACCGCCCCCGATGGCGCCGAACAGATGGCCCTGCCAGGACACGCCGTCCGCGACGCCGAACACCCCGGCCAGCATGGTGCCGCCGTACAGCCCGATCACGACGACGGCGATCACCGCGTAGAGGATGCGGTGCGACACGCGGCCGGGAGCGAACACCCGCATCACCACGTAGCCGAAGTACCCGAAGACGAGCCCGGAGGCACCCACGGTCAGCGTGCCGGGGGCGTTCACGAGCCAGGTCCCGAGCCCGCCGACGACCGCGACGATCACGGTGACGGCCCAGAACCGGCGCGTGCCCTCGACCGCGACCAGGCAGCCGAGCACGAGGAACGGCACGGAGTTCGCGATCAGATGCGCCCAGCTCGCGTGCAGCAGTGGGGCGAAGACGATCCCCAGGAGTCCCGCAGGGTCCCACGAGCGGATGCCGAGGCCGCTGAAGGAGCCCGGCAGCACGGCGTCCGCGAACTGCACTGCCCACATCGCCGCGAGCAGCAGCACGGGCGACGCGAATCGCCGCAGCGGATGCTCGGGTCTGGCCGGCGGAGGAACGGTCACCGTTCGATTCTCGCAGGAGCACCCTGCGGCCGGCTGGACGCGGGCAAAAGAAAAGACCCTCCGCGCACCCAGCAGAGCCCGGTTACCCTTGCTGCGTTTCCGCCCTGGGGGAATTGGCCTGGATGCCGCCACGCGGAGAGCCGTCGTCCACTCTACCCGACGCCGACGGGACCCGACGACCGCAGCCCGGCATGGTCCCGCGGGCCGTGCGGAGCGTACGATCGATGCACGCGCATCGTTGCGCCGGACGAGAGGGAACGCATGCCAGAGAACGCCCCCCTGAGCCCGGTCGCGATCGACGCCGACGGATTCGCCGCCCAGACCGCGGCCATCCTCGGCTCGATCAGCCAGGTGATCGACGGGAAGCCCGAGGCCGTGCGCAGCGCCCTCGTCTGCCTGCTCGCCGAAGGCCATCTGCTCATCGAGGACGTGCCCGGCGTCGGGAAGACGATGCTGGCCCGCGCCCTCGCCGCGACCGTCGACGCCACCGTCCGGCGCATCCAGTTCACCCCTGACCTCCTGCCCGGCGACGTCACGGGGGTCTCGGTCTACAACCCCGTCGATCGCGAGTTCGAGTTCAAGCGCGGCGCCGTCTTCGCCCACATCGTCATCGCCGACGAGATCAACCGTTCCTCCCCCAAGACCCAGTCCGCACTCCTGGAGGCCATGGAGGAGGGGCAGGTCACGGTCGACGGCTCTACGCATCGGCTGCCCGACCCGTTCCTCGTCGTCGCCACGCAGAACCCGCTGGAGATGGAGGGCACCTACGCGCTCCCCGAGGCGCAGCGCGACCGGTTCATGATGCGCATCTCGATGGGCTACCCCGACCCCGCGGCCGAGGCCCTCATGCTGCGGCAGCGTGACGTCGTGAACCCGCTGGCGACCGTGACCCCGGTCGCGGACGCCACCGCGATCTCGCAGCTCATCGCCTGGGCCCGGGCCGTGCACGTGGCGCCCGCACTCGAGGAGTACGCGGTCGCCCTCGCCCAGGCCACCCGCACCGACCCGAGCCTGCACCTCGGCGCCAGCCCGCGGGCCACGCTGCAGCTCGTCCGCGCGGCGAAGGTCTGGGCCGCGCTGGACGGCCGCGACTACGTCATCCCGGATGACATCACGGACCTGCTGATCCCCGTGTTCGCCCATCGGCTGCTCCCCGCCCGCGGCGCGCATCGGGCGGGTGCCCAGCCGGTCGAGGCGGCGCTCACCCAGATCGCGGAGCGCGTGCGCGTGCCCGTCGCGACCCGCTCCTGAGGACACCGCCATGCGCCGACGTCGACTGCTCACGGCGCGCGGCACCGGTGCGCTCATCGCCGCGCTCGGATGCGTGATCGCGGCCAACATCCTCGGTGCGCGGATCCTGCTGTACCTCGGGGTCCTGCTGGCCGCGCTCACGCTGTTCGCGGCTCTCGCCGTCCGCCTCCCCCGCCGCTCCGGAACGGTCACCCGGCAGATCTCGACCGACCTCCTCACGGTCTCGGAGACCTCGCGCGTGACGGTCCGCTTCACGCTCCGGGCCCTCCGGGTGCCGCACGGGCTGTGGCACGATGTCCTCCCCTCCGCCGTCACCGGCGACTCGGGAGGCGAATACCCCGCCGACACCCCGCAGCTCAGCTACCTCGTCACCGGCGTCCGTCGCGGCGTCTGGCCCCTGGGGCCGCTCCTGCTGCGCACCGTCGATCCGTTCGGTCTGGCGCAGCGGGAGCAGGCGTTCGGCGACACGCGGACGATCACGGTGGTCCCGGAGGTCTTCGCGCTGACCCCGCTCGCCGTCCGCATCGGCGCGGCAGGCGGCACGGCGCACACCTCCTCCACCCGGCTCGGCCAGGGCAGCGACAACCTCTCGCCCCGCGGCTACGCGCCCGGCGACTCGATGCGCCGCATCCACTGGAGGGCGACGGCGCACCGCGGAGAGCTCATGGTCCGGCAGGAGGAGGAGGAGTCGAGCCCGGACGCCGTCGTCGTGCTCGACCGCTCGGGCAGCGGGTGGACCGCGAATGCCGAGGAGATCGATCCGACGTTCGAGGCCGCGGTCTCGCTGTGTGCATCCGCCGCCCTCCATCTCGCCGCCGAGGGATACAGCGTCGACGTCCTGGACAGCGCGGGCACGCTCCTCGGTGCCCTCCGCGGACACGAGGACGACCGGGACGGCCTGCTGGTCGCGCTGGCGATGGTCACACCGCGCGGCGAGCGCCGCGACCTCGTCGCCCTGCTCGCCGGGACACCGCCCGGACCGCTCGTCTACGTGACCGGCCGACTGGATGAGGAGGACGCCGCGCTGCTCCGCCCCGCCGGCGCCGCCGCACCGCTCCTCTTCAGCACCGACCCGCTGCCGGGCGCCGAGGAGGCCGCCCGACAGCACGGCTGGACCGTGGCGCGACTGGGCACCGACGTCGCCGAGGCCTGGGACGACGCGCTCTCGGCACGGACGGGAGCCGTCGATGTTCCGGGATGAGCGGCCGCGGCCCGCCGCCGTGCCCACCGGCACCCGCCCGCGCTGGCACCGCGATCGGGAGGAGCCGGCCGGGATCCTCGCCCTCGGTGGCCTCGCCGCCCTCGCCGCGCTCACCGCGCTCTGGCCCTTCACCTCGGTCATCGCCCCCGGGGTCTGGTCGTTCGTCGTGGCCCTCGTCGTCGTCGCGGTGATCGGCGCCGGCATGCTCGTACGGCATCTGCTGCGCGACCGTCCTGCGACCGTCGTCGGCCTGGTCGCCGTTCTCGCGCAGCTCCTCGTGGCCGTCGGTCTCCTCACCCTGCTCCTCGCGGGAGACACCGCCATCGCGGGGGTGGTGCCGACGTCCGACACGCTCACGCTGTTCCAGGCCCTCGGCTCCGCAGCAGTCCAGGAGATCGTGTTCGGCTCGGCTCCGCTGGAGGCCTCCCCCGGGCTCGCGGCCGCCCTGGGCGCGGGCTTCGCCCTCGTCGCGATCCTGCTCGACCACCTCCTCGCCCACCGGGCCGCCGTCCTCGCCACCGTCCTGCTGGGTGCCGTCGGCGCGGTGCCCATGATCGTGACGCTGGGGCCGCCGAACGTGGCCTGGTTCGCCATCGCGGCGGTCGTGGCCCTCCTCCTGTTCCGGGTCACGGCGCGACGGCACCCCGAGTCCCCGCGCCGCGCCTCGGCGGGTGTCGCGGTCTCCGTCGGGGCGGCCGCCATCGCGACCACGCTCCTCGTGACCCCGCTGCTCCCGGTCGCGTCCAGCATCGCCGGGACCGGGGTCGGCGTCACGGTCGACGCCTCCCTGCGCCTGGGCGACGACCTCCGACAGCCGAGTCCGGTCGAGGTGCTGACGGTGGCCACCGAGGCGGATACCGCTCCCTACCTCCGCCTCACGACGCTCTCCCGGTTCGACGGCCGCGTCTGGCAGCCGGACCGCGGCGACCTCCAGTCCCAGGCGGACGGGTTCGGCGACGCGGAGTGGAGCGAGGACGTGACCGCCGCCGAGCAGACGACCTCGATCCGGGTGCTGCGGATGTCGAGCTCCTGGCTGCCCGTGCCGTATCCGGCCACGGACGTGCAGGGGCTCAGCGCGGCGTGGCGCGTCTCGCCCGACAACCGCACGTTGTTCTCCCGCCGCGCCGACGCGGTCGGCAACGACTACACCGTGACCTCCCTCCGCGTGACGCCGACGCTGGAGCAGATCCGTGCGACGGAAGCGGCCCCGCCCCGCGAGACCGACGAGGACGAGGAGGTGGAGCTCCCGGCCATCATCCCCGAGCTCGCGGCCGAGGTGACCGCGGACGAGGAGACCGACTACGACCGGCTCGTCGCGCTGCAGGACTGGTTCCGGTCGCAGTTCGAGTACTCGCTGGAGACGCCGGTCGACGAGGGCTTCGACGGCACCGGCGCCGACGCCGTGGCGCGATTCCTCGAGGAACGCTCCGGATACTGCGTGCACTTCGCCGGCTCCTTCGCGCTCATGGCCGAGAGCCTGGGCATGCAGGTGCGGATCGTGGTCGGATACCTCCCCGGTTCGCCCACCGACGAGAAGCGCGGTGACGAGTCGATCTTCTCGGTGTCGAGCGACCAGCTGCACTCCTGGCCCGAGGTGCTGTTCCCCGGCATCGGCTGGGTGCCTTTCGAGCCGACCGCCTCGCTCGGTGTCCCCACGGCCTTCCGTGCCGGCACCACCGGGGGCGGGAGCAGCAGCGGCCCGGCGACCCCCGCACCCACGACGGCTCCACAGACCGAGGAGACCTCCGGGCCGGAGGTCGACCGGAGGGATGCGGATGCCGGCTCGACGGACTCCGGGGAGCTGCGCCGGCTCGACCCGACACCGGTCCTCCTCACGACACTCGGCGTGGTGATCGTGCTCCTCCTCCCCGCCGTCGTCCGGCTCCTCGAGCGGCGCCTCCGGATGCGTCGTGCCGCCCACGGAGACGCCGCCGCGGCGTGGGCGGAGCTGCGCGACACCCTGATCGACCTCCGGATCCCCGTCTCGGACGCGGAGAGCCCGCGGATACGTGCCGCCGGGCTCGTCAGGGAGGCAGGTGCGGACGAGGCCGCGTTGGGCCGGTTGGTCACGGCGGTGGAGCGCGCGAACTATGCGCGCACGTCCGCCGCTGCCGACGACCTCGCCCTCCCCCTGCAGGCCGTGCTCGTCAGCCTCCGCGCGCACGTCGCCGGGGGGACTCGGGCCGAGGCGCTGCTGTTGCCGCGGTCGCTCTATGCGCCGCGGGGTTCCGACTCCCGACTCCTGGCCTGACGGTCGGCAGGCGCCGCGGTCAGAGGTGCGCCGCGGACGGCTCCGCGTGCGTCGGGCAGGCGACCGCGTCGCAGTCCGCACAGACGACGAACTGCGCCCGGCAGGAGGGGTCGGGGCAGTTCGCGGTGCGCTTCGTCGCCGCCCCGCATCCCGCGCAGACGCCGATCACCCGCGCGTGGTCCGAGAAGTCGACGGATCCGCGCCCGTCGAAGACGTAGAGCGATCCGTCCCAGAGGCCGTCGTCGCCATAGGTCTCGCCATAGCGGACGATCCCGCCCTCGAGCTGGTAGACCTCGCCGAAGCCGCGGGACACCATGAGGCTCGACAGCACCTCGCAGCGGATGCCCCCGGTGCAGTAGGTGACGACGGGCTTGCCCTTCAGGTCGTCGTACACGCCGGAGTCGAGCAGACGCACGAAGTCCCTGGTGGTCTCGGTGTCCGGCACGACGGCGCCGCGGAAGCGTCCGATCTCCGCCTCCAGCGCGTTCCGGCCGTCGAAGAACACGACCTCGTCCCCGCGTTCGGCGACCAGGGCGTGCAGCTCGTCGGGGGTGAGCCGCGCCCCTCCGCCGACGACGCCGTGCGCGTCGACCCGCAGCTCATCCGGGGCGCCGAACGACACGATCTCGTCGCGCACCTTCACGCTCAGCTTCGGGAAATCGAGGCTGCGGCCCGCCTCGTCCAGTCCGGTGCCCTCGCTCCATTTGATGTCGGTGTGCCGGAAAGGGGCGTAGGAGCGGAACGAACGCGCCCACTTCTTCAGAGCCGGGAGATCCCCGCCCAGAGTGCCGTTGACGCCGTGCGACGAGATCAGCAGCCGTCCGCGCAGCCCCAGCGCCTCGCCGAGGTCACGCTGCCAGACGCGGATGGCCTCCGGATCGGCGAGCGGGGTGAACGCGTAGAAGAGGACGATCTTGGGGGTGGCCACCCAGGAATCCTACGTCGCCTCCCGTCGAGCTAGCTCACGTCTCGCCGCAGGAACACCACCGCTCCCGCCCCGACCGCGAGCAGGATCCAGCCCGCCGCGATCGGCACCGCCGCCGGCCCGAGCCCCTCTCCCGCGGGGATGCCCAGGGCGGCCACGTCGAACCGGAAGGCGTCGAGCAGGGCGGGAAGCGGCAGATAGACGGCGCCGGCGCTCCAGAACATCGCCGCGAGGAGGCCCACCCCCATCGAGAGGGCGGCGACGAAGAGCGCCGCGAGATGCGCCTGCACGACGATGCCGATCCCCAGACCCCACAGCGCCGCGGCCGCACCGAGGGCGACAGCCGACGCGACGGCCGGCGCGTGCACGGGGACGCCGCCCAGGGTGACGAGAAGCGCCGTGTGCCCGCCGACCGCCGCGGCGGCCGCCACGACCGCGCCGCCCAGCGCCGCGGCGGGCACGCGGACGACGAGCATCGCCCACCGCGACTCCAGCATCAGCCGCTGCGCGACGACGCCGTCCCGCCGGTCGATCGTGTAGCGGAAGGAGCCGTAGACGGCCGCGAGGATGCCGGCGTAGGTCGCGAGCACGGCGTCGAAGGGGGCGACGAGCTCCTCCCTGGCCGCCGACGGGGCCTCGGCGAGCTCCGCCGGGATGCTCGTCGCCAGGGAGAGGGACAGCAGGAAGGCCGCCAGCGCGACCCCGAGGAGGACGACGTCCCCGGCCGCGCCCCGCGCCTGTGCCCGCAACGCTCGACCGATCACGCGACGCTCCGGCGTCCCCGGACGGCGGCGAGCGCGACGAGGCCGACCGCCCACGCCGTCCCGATGGCGAGGGCGGGCGCGAAGGCGAGCAGTCGGCCCTGGTACTCCGGCACGCTCAGCGCCGCGATGGCCATTCCCGGCGAGAACCGCGCGATCTCGGGTGCCGTCCGCAGCATCGCGAACTCCAGCGCCATCGGGAAGACGAGGACGATGATCGCCGTCGCGTAGTAGTTCCGGGTGATCCAGCCGATCGCTCCGCCGATGAGGGCGCCGAGGACCACGCCGCCCAGAGCCCCCGCGACGATGCGCCCCGCCTCCGCCGTGAACACGAGGCTGAGCCCGTGCCGGGCGAGGAAGACCGAGATGCCGAGCATCCACAGCAGGACGACCACCACGGCCAGCGCGAGGGCGATGACGACGCCGGCGACCAGCTTCCCCGGGAAGGCGCGGCGGAACCCGACCGCCGTGAGCGTCCGGTCCATGGAGCCGTAGTAGTACTCCCGCGTCACGGGGTACGCGCCGACGAACGCCGCCGAGATGACCGACCACGCGAGCGGCTCCAGCAGCCGGGCCGTCGCCGCGCCCGCGTCGAGGCCGTCCACCGCGAGACGGGAACCGTCGGAGAAGAGCACGAAGGCCGGCATGAGGACCGCGACGAGGTACACGGCCAGGATCGACAGCCCGCTCACCGCGCGCAGCAGTTCGCCCCGGATCACGCCGCTCATGCGGGGGCTCCTTCGACGAGATCGAAGTACCGGCTCTCGAGCGAGTCGGCCCCGCCCGTGACGAGGTCGTCCAGCCTCCCGGCGAAGAGCGCGCGTCGTTTGATGACGACCACCTCGTCCACGACCTGCTCGAGCTCGGAGAGCTGATGACTGGAGACGAGCACCGTGCCGCCGCGTTCGGCGAAGCCGCGGAGGAACCCGCGCAGCCAGCGGATGCCGTCGGGATCCAGACCGTTGGCCGGCTCGTCGAGGATGAGCGTCCGCGGCCCACCGATCAACGCCGCGGCCAGGCCTAGCCGCTGCGCCATACCCGTCGAGTAGGTCTTCACGCGGCGGCGCGCATCGGCGGCGAGGCCCACCTCGTCCAGCACCTCGTCGACGCGGCCGCGCGGCGCACCGGCTGCGAGTCGGCAGATCTCCAGGTGCCGTCGCCCGGAGATGCCGGGCTCGAAGCCGAACCCGTCCATGTGGACGCCGACGTGCGCGGCCGGGTTGTCCAGCGCCCCGAACGGCGCCCCGTCGATCACGGCCTCGCCGCTGGTCGGCCGCACGAGACCGACGATCGCCCGCAGCGTCGTCGACTTCCCCGCGCCGTTCGGGCCGAGAAGCCCGACGATCGCCCCGCGGGGCACCGCGAACGACAGATCCTCGACAGCGGTGCGGCGTCCGAACTTCTTCGTGAGGCTGCGTACCTCGATGGCGTGCTGATTCATGGTCATCCTCTCTCCTCCTCGCTCGTGAGAGCTGCCAGCGGCGACGCGACCGCCGCCCAGAGCGCCTGCCAGAGCGGCGCCGTGCCGAGCTGCACGCGCGCCTGTCCCGCTGCCGGGAGGGCGCTGCGCTCCCCCGACACCTCCACCTCCGCCACGGCCGTCGCCGGGACCGATGCCCCGGGCGTCCTGACCGGGAAGAGCGCCTCGACCGGCACCTCGGTCTCCGTCGCAGGTCGGGTCCTGATCGTCCCCTCGCCGCGGTACTCGCTGGCGAGGATGCCCCGCGTCGACAAGACCACCGGGGCGCCGTCCGGGATGCGGGTGCCGGGATCCCGTCCGCCCCGCACCAGGACCACCCGGTCGTCGTCCACGGAGAACCCCAGCACCGCGGCCGTCGGGACCGGGACGAGGATGCCGGCGGCCACGATTCCGGCCGCGAGCGCGGCGGTCACGCCGACGAGGCGGAACCGCGAGGCACCGGATCGCCACATCCGGACCAGAGCGCGCACCAGGAGGACGACGCCCGCCATGACCACGACGGCCTCCAGAGCGAGCACGAAGAGGCTCGCCGCCGGGCCGGCTCCGTCGAGCAGCTGCGCGGTCCGGACGACCGCGAACAGCACCATGACGACCGGGGCCGCCAGGCAGCAGAGACCGAACGGCACGCTCCACCACCGCTCCAGCGCCCGCGGCTGCCGCGGCGCCCCGAACACGAGGCGGGCGAGGAAGCCCGCGCCGTCGCGGATCGACCTCCTCCGGAGATTCGGCTCGTCCAGGGCGCTCATCAGGGCGAGGTACCCGTCGAAGCGCACGAAGGGGATCAGGTTCACGAGCACGACGACCGTGCAGGAGATCGCGAGGAGCAGCAGTGTCTCGCGGGCCGCCGACGACGGCAGGGCGAGAGCGGCGAGCATCGCCACCGCCGCCACCGTGGCGTGGACGGCGGGGCCGGCCAGGGCGATCGCCACACGATGCCGGCGGTCGGGGAGCCGCCAGCCGTCCGTGACATCGACGAAGAAGGCGGGCGTGAGGTACAGGAGCATGAACCCCGCGCGCCGCGGCCGGCCTCCCAGCCGGGTGAGGGTGAGCCCGTGCGCGGTCTCGTGGACCAGGGTCGCGAGGCCGAGCGCCACGACGACGAGGGCGAAGCCGGCGAGCGGCACCGGACGAGCGAGCACGGCACCCAGCTCGCCGAGGTGCAGGGCCGCGCCGACGGTCCCGGCACCGACCACCGCGGCGACGACCGCGAGGACCGCACGATGCGGGACGGGCACGACCACACGGTCGAGACGCGCGAAGAGCGCGGACGCGCGGAGGGTCGCGAACTGCACGGTGAACGGCGGTCGATACGTGACACGACCGGGCAGCCGGGACGCACCCCCGTCCAGGAGCCCGGTGTCGCGGAAGCGCTCCATCAGTCGCAGCACGCTCTCATCGGTCTCCCCCGCCGCGAAACGGGCACGCAGCGCGGAGACCGCGGTGCGGCCGTCCATCGCCGTCAGCAGGTCGACGACCGGTCGGGACAGCCGCGCCGACGGCACGCCCTGGACAGTGGCGAGCCACCCGGAGCCCTCCGCCGTCGGCTCGAACGCGACGCCGGCGGCCAGGGTCGGACACGACTCGGCGGTGAGGGCGTCCCGTCCTCGTCCGCGACGTCGCCGCACGGCTCGTGGTCCTGCCGTCGTCATCGCCCGCCCCTTCCATCCTCGGCGCGGGTGGTGGTGAGGAGGAGGATCTCCACGCCGACGGGCGTCCGCACCGGGGACGTCTCGGGCGCCGCGAAACCGGCCTCGACGAGTTCGTCGGCCAGGAGTCGGGGGTTCAGCACGTGCAGGCGACTCGTGAGGACCGGCACCTCCGCGCGCGGGGCGATGTCCGCGAGGCGGACCCAGTTGATCAGCCGCACGGCGCCGTCGTCCTCGATCTGCTGCGCGAAGAGGAAGGGCTCGTCTCCCGCGCTGCCGGGGACCGTGATCTCGCGGTCGGTCGGGAGGGCGAGAGTGTCCGCCGACGCCCCGTCCGCGATGGTGAGGGCGAAGACGCCGGCGGAGGCCAGATGACGTCGAACGCCCGCGTAGAGACGCGCCCGGTCTTCGCGATCGAGCAGCGTGATGGAGGTCGCCCCGAGGACGACGAGGCCGAAGTGCTCGCCGAGCGCGAGGTCGCGCATGTCCGCCACGACGCACTCGACGGTCGCCCCGTGCGGCACGGCGCCGCGGAGACGCGCGAGCATGTCCGCGGAGAGATCCACCGCCGTGACGCGATGCCCCGAGCGTGCGAGCGGGATCGTCAGCCGTCCGCTGCCCGCGGCGAGGTCCAGCACGGGTCCGGAGGCCGTGTGCGCGAGCCCCAGGACCTCGCGGATCTCCGCCCGGTCCGGGCCGACGAGCCGGTCGTAGAAGTCGGTGCCGGCTCCGGCGTACAGGTCTTGTGCCCTGGCGGTCGCGCCGACGAGGTCGAGCCGTGCCGCCACGGTCTCGGTGATCAGGGACGTCATCCGTGCATCGCCTCTCCTCGGCTGGATGGTCGGGGGGTGCGGGCGGACGATCCCGCCCGCACCCGCTGTCAGGTCGCGATGGCGGCGGCTCCGCCGATGATCGCGATGATGTAGCTCGCGTGCTCCCACCACTCGAGCGGGGTGTCGATCTGTTCGAGTTCCAGGAACTCCAGCGACGTGGACTGCACGGTGCACCTCCTAGGTCAGAGCGAGAATTCCGATGATCACGCCCACGGCGAAGCCGCGGATGTAGTCATCGGCATCGCCCGGCGCGTCCATGGCCTCGAGTTCGGTGAACTCGAGCGCCGGCAGTGCTGCGGTCATGCGTCCCTCCTTCCTTTCTCCGATCGGGTGCTGCCGGACGGCATCACGTGGCGGCTGCCGCACCGATCCCGATGAGGACCAGCGCGCCGATCACGCCCTGGTAGAAGCTGTCCCAGCTGGGCGCCTCCATCGGGTCGAGCTCCTGGAACCGGATGCTCATCTCCGTGCTTTCGTTCATTCCCATCACCTCCTCTCCGCTGCTCGGGCCGGCGATCGCCGACCGGGGACGGGCTCCACCGGGAGTCGTGGAGCACAGCGCGGACGTCCGCGGCGCGGACTCCGCGCAGCATGGGGCGGTGATCCCCCCACGCCGTCTCCACGGCGGCGGCGATCCGATCGATCTCCCGTCCGCTCGGGCGCGGCGGTGACGGGAGCCCTCCCTGGTCGACGACGGCGGCGATGCCGGCGGCCGGGTCACGAGGCAGTGCTGTCCCCGCCGCGACGCCGGCCCAGAAGGCGTCGAGGCTGGCGCGGTCGCCCCAGCGCGGATCGCCCGCACCGATCCGCCGCCAGACGGCGGCGATGACCGCCGCCGTGGCCGTCATCTTGCGGACGCCGAGATGGAAGGCGACCTCGTTCGCGAGGTACCAGTGGCGGGCGCTGTACGGATCGGGCCCGCGGAGGGCGGCCGTGCGCTGGGTCGCGGCGCTGAGCCGCGCGAGGCGCAGCCGTCCCGTCGTCGACATCACGTCAGCCGAGGCCGCCTCGAGCAGCGCCCGGCCGAGGAGCCGCGCGTCGCGGTCGGCCCGCGCCGTCCGTGGACTCGTCGAGGCGCCGGCCACCCGGAGGAACGCCTCCAGCGCTCCCTCCCGGACGGCCGCGGGGGTGAGTGTGGCGAGCTGGTCGGGATCGAGGACGGCGTGGCGCGGACGCAGCGAGCGACCGACGAGGAGCCGGGCTCCGCAGCGGTTCCGGAGGATGGCGACGCTGTTCGTCTCCGACGACGTGCCGAGCGTCGTCGGCATCGCGACGATGTCGACCGGCGGAGGCGCGTCGGGCAGGATCGTGAGCGCCGAGGTCGCCGCGTGCCGCAGGGCGAAGTCCAGGAGGCGTCCGCGGCTGAGCGCGAGGGCCGCGATCTTGCTCGCATCGAGGACGCTTCCGCCGCCGACGGCGACGATGACCTCGGGCGGTCGTCGGACGAGCTCGTCGGCGATCAGGACGACGCCGAGCTCGTCCACCCCCGAGGCGTCCACCGTCATCGTCCGGGCGGACGCTGCGGCGGGAAGCGGGCGCGCGACGGCCGCGTCGGCGATCACCAGCGTGTCGCGTCCCGCTGTCAGAGCCGCCATCGTCTCTCGTGCGCGCGGCCCGTGCCACAGCGTGGGGACGCGTGCGGTGAACGGCACGGTCATGCCGCCGCCTCCCGCACCCGTGCCAGGCCGCCTCGCACGGCCCGGTCGGTCTCGGCCACCTCCGCCGGGGTGAAGCCGTAGCCGGGGATGAGCTGGAAGGAGCTCGGACCGGGGTGCACCACGACGCCGCTGTCGGCGATGGCGGACACCACCTCCAGGACGTCGGTCCCGGAGAGCGGGGACCCGTCCGGGCCGCGGAGCCCCACCCCGACGAAGCAGCCGCTGCCGGTGACGTCGGTGACGATCCCGTCCTCCTGCCAGGTCCGCGCGAGGCGGCGCAGCGTCGACGCCAGGGCCTGCGTGGTGGCCTCGACGTCGATGCGGCGGAGCTCGTCGATCACGGCGAGGACCGCGGCCGCGCAGGCGGGCGTGCCCGCCTGCGTCTCCCCGTGGACGAACGTCCATCCGCCGCGGGCGAACGCCGTCGCGATGCGGTCGCCGACGAGGAGCGCCGCCGCTCCCATCGCCCCGTTCGTCAGCGCCTTCGACACGAGGAGGACGTCCGGCGCGGCCGCCCAGCGGTCGGTGGCGAACATCGCGCCCGTGCGCCCGAAACCGGTCGCCACCTCGTCTGCCACCAGCAGGAACCCGTGCCGCTCCCTCAGCTCCAGGAGACGACGGACGAAGACGGCGGACAAGGCATGGGCTCCGCTGCCGAGGACGGGCTCCACCACGACGGAGGCGACGCGGGAGCCTTCACGCTCCAGCAGCGCTTCGAGCTCCGCCCCGTCGTCGGCGTGCGACACGTGCCGCACCGTGCGCCGGTCGACGCCGTAGACCGACTGCAGCAGGTCGTCGCCGCTCAGCACGTGGCTGCCGTACATCGTGCCGTGATAGCTGCCGCGCAGGCCGACGACGAGCGACCGCGAGCCCGCGCCCTGCTGCGCCCAGTACTGCCGGGCGAGCTTCATGGCGGCGTCGTTGGCCGCCCCGCCGGAGGTGGAGAAGATCACCCGCCGGTAGCGCTCGGAACCCGCGAGGGCGATGAGGGCATCGGCGGCGTCCTCGGCGTACCGGTGCGGGGCGCGGAACAGCGAGAGGTAGGAGGCGTCGCGCGTCGCCCTGCTCACGGCCTCGGTCACCGCCGGGTTGCCGAAGCCGAGGGGCACATTCCACAGGCCGCTGGTCGCGCAGAGGCGGTCGGAGCCGTCGGCGTAGAAGAGGCGATGCCCGGAGGCGCCGACCGCCACCCGATCCGGAGGGAAGGCGGTGTCGGCGGGGAGCATCGACGTCCACAGCGCGTGCGGCGCGCTCATCGTGCTCCTCCCCCCGAGGTGTCCTCGATCCCCGCACCGAGGTGGACTCCGAGCGCGGCGAGCGCCTCCAGGCACAGATGCCGCGCGTGGGCATCGGGCACTCCGCAGGCGCGGGCCACGCGCGCCGCCGCACGTCCGCGTGTGCTCGAGGTCTGGATCGCGTCGACCACCGCAGCGGTCAGCGGGGACAGGAGGTGCCGGCGGAGCGTCCGGACATCGGCGAGCAGGAACCCCTCGGCGGTGTCGAGCAGGAACGGGTCGTCGGTCAAGGGTTCCGCGTCCGCGAGATCGTCATCCAGGAGCGCCCACCCGAAGCCCGCGATCCGAGCGGCGCCGTTCGGCAGGCGGAGCATCTTCCGGAGATCGGCCGCGTCGAGGTACCGGCGGAGCCACGGCCGGCGGTCGAGCTCGACGATGAGGTTCGCCGAGCCGGGCACGCCGCCCAGCGCCGACGCCAGGGGCAGGGCCTTCCCGAGGGCGGCAGGGAGGTCGTCCACGTGGCCGATCGCCTCCCCCTGCACTCCGAGATGCACACCGCCGTCCGCGTCGATGCGGAGGGCGCGCGGAGCCTCCACCTCCTGCGGCCGCGCGAGAGCGGAGCGGTCCGCGAGCAGCACCCGCGGGTCGAGCATGGCCGCGGCGAAGACTCCGGTGCCGCGCGCGAGATCGGCGTCGTCGAGGAAGGCACGCCAGCTCGCCTCGTCGAAGAAGCGCATCGCCGTCGGTCCGACGATCTGGACGAAGGAGGCCGCGATGTAGTCCTGGAGCTCGACGCCGCGCTCCCCCAGGAAGAGCTCGTCGCCGAGGTCGGCGAGCCGTCCTCCGTAGCCGACGACCCGCGCCGCCCCCGGCCGAGGCACCGATCCTGCGGGCTCGAGGATCACGTCCTCGGGGTCGGCCGCAGCCGCGAGGGCGTCAGCGCCGGTCTCCGCCTCGCGCAGGAACACGCGACCGCGTGCCGCATGCCCGCCCGTGACCCACGCCCGCAGGGCCTGCGGCCCGAGGAGCGGGTCCTCGCCCATCGACCCGTCGCCCTGCCGTGCCGTCGTCGCACTCGTCCCCATGATCCCCCCAGAGAACCGGATCCGTCTGACGCCGTTGCGTCTTCATATGAAGATATACAGGCCTCTGACGAGGTGCAATATAACAGCTTTCGCGACCGCAGGCCTGGATCGCCGGTATGTCACGAGGCCCCCGGGACATCGGATAGGATGGACAGGTTGTTCCCTGGTGACGTGTCCGAGCGGCCGAAGGAGCACGCTTGGAAAGCGTGTGTTGTGCAAGCAACCGCGGGTTCGAATCCCGCCGTCACCGCCACAGACGAAGAAGACCTCCGCATCGCGGAGGTCTTCTCTCGTTTCGGGCGGCGTCAGCCGTCGAAGCGCACCCCGTACGTCAGACCACCGGGCGCGGACGGGAGCACGGTCATGCCGAGCCGCTCGTAGAACGCGGCCGCGCCGGAGTTCGCGGGGTCCATGCCGAGGTGCAGCGCCGGGACACCGCGCCGACGCAGCTCGGCGAAGAGCGTCTCGATGAGACCGCGACCGAGTCCTTGCCCCTGGGTCTCCGGCAGCAGGTCGATGTGCAGATGCGCCGGGTACTCGGCGGCATGCGGCTCGACCCCCGGCTCCCTGGTGTAGCCGTACTCGATCAGCTTCTCTTCGCGCGTCTGCGGGTCCGCCGATCGCGGATAGCGCGCGTGCAGGCCCGGCCACCACTCGTCGCGGAACCAGGCGTAGAAGGCGTCGGTGTCGTCGGTGGCGACGATGTAGCCGATGGTGCGCCCGTCCTCGGCCTCCACGACCCAGGCGAGGTCCGGGTGCCGCTCGACGTACGGCACCGCGAAGAGATTCCCCCACAGCTCGTCATCGGACAGCACCCCGGTGGCGTCTCCTCCGGCGTCGGCCGTCCGCAGGCAGATCTCGAACATCGCCGGGCGATCGGTCGGACGGTAGGGACGGATGCGCGACACGGGGGCTCCTCGGACGGGTCAGGTTCCGCTCAGCCTATCGGCGCGGGCGGTCGCTTCGACGTCGCGTCGCACCCACGGCACCAGCCAGGCGGCGAGCACGAGGACGACGCCGGCGCCGACGAACGCCCCGCCGAGCGTGTCCGTGGCCCAGTGCACCGACAGGAAGGTGCGCGACAGGGCCATGAGCACGATCCAGGCCGCCCCCACGATCGCCACCCAGACCCGCGGGAAGAGCACCCAGAGCACCAGGGCGATGGTCGCCGCATTCGCGGTGTGACCGGACGGGAACGAGCCGTAGTCGCTCACGACGAGCATGTCGTGCGGGCGGGCGCGGCCGAACACGTTCTTCAAGAGCTGGACGGCACCGGCGCTGACGAGGAAGCACAACGCGGCGAACAGCGCCCCCCGCCATCGGCGCAGGAGCAGCAGGACGGCGATGGTCGCCAGCGGCACCGCGAGGATGGCGACCCAGCCACCGCCGATCCAGTTCAGTGCGAGGGCGAAGCTCAGCATCCAGTCCGCGCGGACCGCGGCGATCGTGTCGTTCCACCACTGGTCGAGGCCCGGCGTCTGCGGATACACGAAGACGACGAGTGCGCCGAGGGCAGTGGCCAGGAGGAGGCAGGCGACGCCCCACCACAGCAGCATCCGTCGATTCATCGTCCCATTGTGACGGACGCCCCGGCGATCGCGGGTCGCCGAGCCGGTCAGCGGGCGATGCGGGCGAGACCCTCCTCGAGATCCGCGATGAGGTCGGCCACGTCCTCGATGCCGACCGAGAGACGCACGATGTTCTCCGGGACGGCGAGCTCGGTGCCGCGGACCGACGCGTGGGTCATCTCCGGCGGGTAGCCAATGAGCGACTCCACGCCGCCGAGCGACTCGGCGAGCTGGAACACGCGGGTGCTCTCGGCGAAGGCCCGGGCGGCGTCCGCACCCGCGGCGAGACCGAGCGACAGCATGCCGCCGAAGCCGCTCATCTGCCGCGCCGCGATCTCGTGACCGGGGTGCGACGCGAGGCCAGGATAGAACACCTGCGCGAACTCCGGCCGCGCCTGGGCCCATTCGGCGATGGCCTGCGCGTTCTCGGAGTGCTGGCGCACCCGCACCGCGAGGGTCTTGATGCCGCGGGTCGTCAGCCAGGCGTCCAGAGGCGCGGAGACCGCACCCACCGCGAACTGCTGGAACTTCACGGCCTCGACGAAGCGGTCGTCACCGAAGACGACGGCACCGCCCAGCACGTCGGAGTGCCCGCCCAGGTACTTCGTCGTCGAGTGCACGACGAGATCGGCGCCGAGCGCGAGCGGCTGCTGCAGAGCCGGCGAGGCGAACGTGTTGTCGACCACGACGAGGGCACCGGCCGCGTGCGCCACCTCGACGATGAGCGCGATGTCGACGACCTTCAGCAGCGGGTTGCTCGGCGTCTCCAGCCACACGATGCGCGTCTCGGGACGGATCGCCGCGCGGATCACGTCGACGTCGGAGAGCTCGACCGTGGTCGTGTCGATCCCCCAGGGCGCGAGGACCTTCGTGAGCAGGCGGTAGGTGCCGCCGTAGACGTCGTTTCCGAGGAGCACGTGGTCGCCGGGCTTGAGGATGCCGCGCAGCAGCGCGTCCTCGGCCGCGAGACCGGACGCGAACGACAGCGCCCCGACCCCGCCCTCGAGAGCGGCGAGCTGCGTCTCCAGCGAGGAGCGCGTCGGGTTGCCCGCACGGTTGTACTCGTAGCCCTCCCGGAAGCCGCCGATGCCGTCCTGCACGTGCGTCGACGACTGATAGATCGGCGGGATGATCGCCCCGGTGATCGGGTCGGGCGCCTGTCCGGCGTGGATGGCTCGGGTGGCGAAGGCGTGGTCGTGGTCGGACATGCTCTCAGCCTATGTCCGGGCCCTCCGACGGGTGCCGGCCTGTTACGTCCCGCGTCACCGGGAGAGGTAGCCGAGCAGGTCCTGTCGCGTCAGCACGGTGTGCGGCTTGCCGTCCTCGGTGACGAGGAGGGCGTCGGCGTCGGCGAGCGCGGCCCGTGCCTGCGCGACCGACGCGTGGATGCCGATGAGCGGCAGCCGCTCCCCCACGTGTGCGCCGACGGCGTCGCTCGGTTCGGCGTCGCCCCGGAAGAGCAGGTCGAGAAGGCCCTTCTCGTCGACGGTGCCCACGACCTCGCCCATCATCACCGGCGGCTCCGCGCTGAGGACGACGAGCTGCGAGACCTCGTACTCCGTCATCATGCCGATCACCTCGAGCACCGTGTCGGTGGGGTGCGCGTGCACGAGGTCGGGGAGGCCGTGGCGGGAGGCCCGGGCCGCGAGCACGTCGGCGACCGTCTCCCCCTCCTCCACGTCGCTGAAGCCGTAGGAGCGCATCCAGCCGTCGTTGAAGATCTTGCCCAGGTAGCCGCGTCCGCCATCCGGGAGGAGCACGACCATGATCGCATCCGCCGGCAGGTCCTTCGCCACCCGCAGCGCCCCGACGACGGCCATGCCGCTGGAGCCGCCGACGAGGATGCCCTCCTCGCGGGCCAGGCGCCGCGTCATCGCGAACGACTCCGCATCGCCGACCGCGACGATCTCGTGCGGGACGGCAGGGTCGTACGCTCCGGGCCAGATGTCCTCGCCCACGCCCTCGACGAGGTAGGGCCGACCGGTGCCGCCGCTGTAGACGCTGCCCTCGGGGTCGACGCCGATGATGCGCACCGCGTCGTCGGACACCTCGCGCAGGTAGCGTCCTGTACCGGTGATCGTGCCGCCCGTCCCCACGCCTGCGACGAAGTGCGTCACGCGCCCGTCGGTGTCGCGCCAGATCTCCGGCCCCGTCGTCTCGTAGTGGCTGCGCGGCCCGTTGGGGTTCTCGTACTGGTTCGGCTTGAAGGCCCCGGAAATCTCCCGTGCGAGCCGGTCGCTCACGCTGTAGTACGACTCCGGGCTGTCCGCCGGGACGGAGGTCGGGGTCACGACGACCTCGGCACCGTACGCGCGGAGCACGTCGATCTTGTCCTCGCCCACCTTGTCCGGGAGCACGAAGACGCACCGGTAGCCGCGCTGCTGCGCCACGAGGGCGAGCCCGACGCCGGTGTTGCCGCTCGTGGGCTCGACGATCGTGCCCCCCGGCTGCAGATCGCCCGCGGCCTCGGCGGCGTCGATGATGCGGGCCGCGATCCGATCCTTCGCCGACCCGCCCGGGTTCAGGTACTCGAGCTTCACGAGCACCGTGCACGCGATGCCCTCGGTGACGTGCTGGAGCTTCACCAAGGGCGTGTCGCCGACGAGGTCGACGATCGAGTCTGCGTACTTCATCTGTTCAGGGTACGGCGCGGGCCCTCGCCTCCGGGGATGTGTTTCACCGCCGCTTCGACAGGCTCAGCGACCCAGAACCTGGGTCCCTGAGCCTGTCGAAGGGCCTGAGCCCGTCGAAGGGTCAGCCCTTCGTCGCCCCGGCCAGCAGGCCGCGTACGAAGAAGCGCTGCAGGGCGAAGAACACGATCAGCGGGACGATGATCGAGATGAACGTTCCCGCGGACTGCAGGAACCACTTGTTCCCCCAGGTCCCGGAGAGCGAGTTCAGCGCCTGCGTGATCGGCAGGGCGCCGGGGGAGGCGAAGATCGTCGCGACCAGCAGGTCGTTCCACACCCAGAGGAACTGGAAGATCGCGAAGGACGCGATCGCCGGAGCCGCCAGCGGCAGGATGATCCGGAAGAACACCTGACCGTGTCCGGCGCCGTCCACGCGGGCCGCCTCGATGATCTCGCCGGGGATCTCGGAGATGAAGTTGTGGAGCATGAACGTCGCGAGCGGCAGCGCGAAGATCGCGTGCGCGATCCAGACGCGGGCGAAGCTGTACTGCACCTCGTTCAGCCCGAACCCGGGGAAGATCGGCACGTCGTTGATCGTCAGTCCGTCCGAGAACAGGCTCAGCAGCGGCACGAGGGCCATCTGCAGCGGCACGATCTGCAGCGCGAACACGAAGATGAAGAGCATGTTCCGACCCTTGAAGTCGATCCATGCGAACGCGTACGCGGCGAGCGACGCCATCACGATCGGGAACACGGTCGCGGGGATCGTGATCGCCAGCGAGTTGATGAACGCCGTCGCGAGAGTCGTCGAGGTGCCGCCCGAGTTCCACGCCTGCACGTAGTTGTCGAACGTGAACTCCGGGTTGGAGAAGACCGTCCACCAGCCGCTGTTCTGCGTGTCGGCGCCCGGGCGGAACGACGTCACGAAGAGGCCGAAGGTCGGGATCGTCCAGAAGAGCGCGATGACCGCGGCCGCGATCGTCGCCCCCTTCGAGGTCAGCTTCTTGTGGGCGGTCGCCTCGTTGCGGCGCGTGTCCCGCGCCACCTGGCGCTTGGTGCGGTTGTCCACGACGGTGGCCTGCGTTGCACTCATCAGCGGATCTCCCTCTGCTTGGCCATCGATCGGGCGTTGTAGATGATCAGCGGCAACACGAACAGGAACAGCACGACGGCGAGCGCCGACGAGTGCCCGTAGCTCTGGAACCGCTGCTGCTGATTGACCATCTCGAAGCCGAGGACGCTGGTCTCGTCCCGTCCGCCGGTCATCACCGCGACGATGTCGTACACCTTGAGCGAGGCGATCGTGATGGTCGTGAGCACGACGATCAGCGACGACCGGATGCCGGGCACGGTCACGTTGCGGAAGCGCTGCCAGGCGTTCGTGCCATCGAGCTCGGCCGCCTCCATCTGCTCCACCGGCACGGCCTTGATCGCGGCCGAGAGGATGACCATGGCGAAGCCGGTCTGGGTCCAGATGAACACGATGAGCAGCATGAGCGTGTTGAGGATCGGCTTGATCGCCAGCCACTGCACGGGGTCGCCGCCGAAAGCGGTCACGATCGCGTTGAGGAGACCGATCTGGTCACCCTGCCGGGCGTCGTACATGAACTTCCAGATGATGCCGGCGCCGACGAACGAGATCGCCACCGGCATGAAGACCAGCACCTTGAGGAACTTCTCGCCGCGGGCCCTGTCGATGAAGACGGCGTAGGCGAGGCCGATGACCACGGAGATGACCGGAGCGAGCAGCGCCCAGATGATCGTGTTGATCACCGACGACGTGCCGACCGGGTTGGTGAAGACCCAGATGTAGTTCTCGAGCCCGACGAACTCGTCGCCGGTCTTGTCGAAGAAGGACTTGAAGATCGTCGAGATCGCCGGGTAGATGAGGCCGAGCAGCAGCATGATGGCCGCCGGGGCCATGAAGAGCACGAGCTGGAAGAGATAGCCCGCTCCCTGCCGCGCGCGGAAGTCCGCGAAGAAGAGGAGCGCCCCGACGAGGAGCGCGATCGCGACGACGTACACGACGGCGTTCGCGTAGGGACGGAGCAGCAGCAGCGCGAGCACCGGGATGACGAGGCACGCGACCAGCCGCATGATGAAGTAGCCGCGACCAGGGCGGGGCGCGAACTCGATCAGCACGAGGATGATCGCCACGACCACGCCGAACACGAGCAGCACGGCGGGGATCTGCACCAGCGGATTCAGACCGCCCAGCCACAGGAAGAAGCTGTTGAGCGAGAACCCGATCGTGATCCGCGAGGACTCCTCGGTCGGAGCGGTGAAGACGAGGAGGAGAGCCAGCGCGACGACGACCACGAAGCCGATCGCGAGGATCGTGCGTGTGGTCTTCCTCCCCTTCTCGTCGGTGCCGTGCGTCGTCGGCGGCGCGTCAGCCTCGACGGGTTTCTCGATGGTCGCGTGCGACATGAACGTCCCCTTCTGGATCGTGCTGGGTTCCCGCGCAGTATGGATGGGTGGAGCGGGGCCGGGCTTGTGCAGCCCGGCCCCGCTCAGCCTGAGAAGATCGCGTCGAGGCGATCAGTTCTCGTAGCCGGCCTGGATGTCGGAGAGCACCGTGTCGGTGTCCTTGCCGTCGATCCAGTCGACCATCCCCTTCCAGAACGATCCCGAGCCGACGGTCGACGGCATCAGGTCGGAAGCGTCGAACCGGAAGGTCGTCGCATCGTCCTGCATGATGGTCATCGCCTCCTGGAGGAACTCGCTCGAGGCGAGGCTCGGGTCGGCGTTCTTGTTGGCGGAGATGACGCCACCGAGCTCGACACGGGCGTCGGCGAACTCCGGCGATGCCATGAACTCGAGCACCTGCTGGGTGGCCTCGTCGTCGGAGAAGGCCGCGACGAACTCGCCGCCACCCTCGACCTGGAGCTCACCGGCGGTCTCGCCCGGCATGATGAACGCGTAGACGTCGCCGTCCGGCGCGACCTCGGGGACGTTGCCGTCCGCGGTCTCCGTGTCGAGGAAGTTCGCCGACAGGAACGACGCCTGGTGGGTCAGCGCGCAGTCGCCCTTGGCCACCGCGTTGGCGACGTCACCGAAAGCGGTCGAGTTGATGCTCTTGACGTCGCCGTAGCCCGCGTTGACGTAGTCCGGGTTGAGCAAGATCTCACCGACGGCGTCGAAGGCCTGCTTGATCTCGGGGTCGGTGAACTTCACGTCGCCGGCCACCCAGTCGTCGTACACGTCGGGGCCCGACTGGCGCAGGACGAGGTCCTCGATCCAGTCCGTCCCCGGCCAGCCCGACGCCGCCTCGGAGGCGAAGCCGGCGCACCAGGCGGGACCGCCGGTCTTCTCGACGATCGTGTCGGTCAGGGCGATCATGTCGTCCCAGGTCTCCGGGACCTCGACGCCCCACTCGGCGAACTGCTTCGGCGAGTACCAGACGTAGCCCTTGAGGTTCGCGAGCATCGGCGCCGCGTAGAAGGTGTCGTCGAACGTGCCGTACTTCTTCCAGTCCTCGGACCAGTTCTCGTCGACGGCGGACTCGACCGCCTCCGGCGCCGGCATGACCTTGCCGGTGTCGACGAGGGTCTTGAGCAGACCGGGCTGCGGGACGATCGCGATGTCGGGGGCGTCGCCACCGGTCACCTTGGTGACGATGTTGCCCTCGAAGCCCTTGTCGCCGGTGTACTCGACCTTGATCCCGGTGTCCTTCGTGAACTGCTCGAAGGAGGCGTTCAGGTCATCGGCCTCGACGCCCGTGATGCCGCCGGAGATCCGGACGGTGTCCTTGGTCTCTCCGCCCTCATCGCCCCCGCCCTCGGCGCAGCCGGCGAGCGCGAGAGACGCGACGCCGACGAGTGCGATGGGGGCGAGCAGGCGGTATCGCTGTGACAAAGCCATGTACTTCTCCTCTTCCGGTGGATCTTCAGTCCGCCCAAGGAGAGCAATCGCCACATCCATTGGGGAACCGATTCCAGGCCAACCTACTCGGGTTCCTTCGCGCCGTACAACTGGGGAAGGTTACAAGATCACAACCGTTTGAGGTCGGTGCCCTCCGTGTGGTGGGAGCGCTCCCAGTTCCACGGGTCTGGAACCGGTTCCTCCTCGCGTGTGGAACGGCTACGATGGCTCCCGGCGAGCGCCCGATGGCTCGCCGTCGTGGAACCGGGTCGAGGAGGACACGATGAGCACGATCGCCGACGTCGCGACGCGCGCCGGTGTGTCCAAGGCGACCGCGAGCCGCGCCCTGAGCGGCCGCGGCTACGTCTCGGAGGAGACGAGACAGCGCGTGGAGGAGGCGGCGCACGACCTCGCGTACGTCGCGCACTCCTCCGCCACCAGCCTGGCGACCGGGCGCACCGGCACCATCGGCCTGGTGATGCCACCGGTCGACCGGTGGTTCTTCTCGGAGCTGCTGGCGGGCGTGCAGGAGGCGCTGCTCGTGCGCGACCACGACCTGTCGCTGTACGGCGTCCCTGAGCGCTCGGAGACCAGGGAGCGGCTGTTCGAGAGCGTGCTGCCCGGTCGGAGATTCGACGGCATCATCGCCGTCGGCATCCAGCCCAGCGCCCGCGAGCTGGAGCGCCTGCACCGCACCGGGCGCCCGCTCGTCAGCGTGGGGCCCTACAGCGCCGGATCGAGCGCCGTGTCGATCGACGACGCGGCCGCCGCCCGGATCGCCACCGAGCACCTGATCGAGCTCGGCCACACCGACATCGCCTTCGTGGGCGGCGCCACCGACGACACCGACCTCAGTTACGGCGACGCCCGACGCCTGGCCGGCTACCGGGAGGCGCTGCACGCGGCGGGGCTGACTCCGCGGGCGCGCATCGCCGGGGCGGCCCCCACGATGCCCGGCGGCTATGCCGCGGCGGCGGGACTCCTCGGCGACCGTCGCCACCGACCGACCGCCATCGTCGGCGTGTGCGACGAGGCCGCCATCGGCGCCGTGATCGCCGCCCGCCGCCTGGGCATCGCGGTGCCGACCGAACTCAGCGTCGTCGGCATCGACGACCACGAGCACGCGGAGATGTTCGCCCTCACGACCATCGGGCAGTCGCCGCGGGACCAGGGCCGGGAGGCCGTGCGCCTGCTCATGCGACGGATGAGCGAGCCCGACGCTCCGGTCGAGCACGTCGAGGCCGCTTCGGCGCTCGTCGTTCGCAGCTCGACCGCGGCGCCGCGCTGACCCCGCAGACGCACGAAGGCCCCGGGCGGAACCCGGGGCCTTCGCAGAAGCGCTGGTGCGCTGGAATTACTTGAGGGTGACGGTCGCGCCGGCCTCTTCCAGAGCAGCCTTGGCCTTCTCGGCCGTCTCCTTGTTGGCGCCCTCGAGGACGGCCTTCGGAGCACCGTCGACGACGGCCTTGGCCTCGCCGAGGCCGAGCGAGGTGAGCTCGCGGACAGCCTTGATGACCTGGATCTTCTTGTCGCCAGCAGCCTCGAGGATGACGTCGAAGGAGTCCTTCTCCTCCTCGGCCGCGGCCTCGCCTGCGCCGCCAGCGGCACCGGCGACGGCGACGGGAGCAGCAGCGGTGACCTCGAACTTCTCCTCGAACGCCTTCACGAACTCGTTGAGCTCGATGAGGGTCAGGCCGGCGAACTGCTCGAGCAGCTCCTCGGTGGAAAGCTTCGCCATGATGTATCTCCTAGATAGATGGGGTTTGTAGACGAGATCGCCGGTCGCTTACGCGGCCTCGGCGGTCTCCAGCTTTTCGCGAAGCGCGTCGATGGTGGCCGCAGCCTTGCCCATCGTCGCCTTCATCATGCCCGCGGCCTTCGCCAGCAGAACCTCGCGGCTCTCGAGCGAGGCGTACGTGTTGACCTCGTCGGCGGTGAGGGCCTTGCCCTCGAAGATGCCCGACTTGATCACGAGAAGCGGGTTGGCCTTGGCGAAGTCACGCAGAGCCTTGGCGGTGGCGACGAAGTCACCGTGCACGAACGCGACAGCCGACGGCCCCTTGAGGTCGTCGTCCAGCGCGGAGATGCCGGCCTTGTTGGCGGCGATCTTGGTCAGCGTGTTCTTCACCACGGCGTACTCAGCGTCCTGACGGATGCTGTTGCGCAGCTGCTTGAGCTGGGCAACCGTCAGACCGCGGTACTCGGTCAGCAGGACGGCGTTCGAGTTCTCGAATGACTTCGTGAGCTCGTTGACCGATGCATCCTTCTGCGCCATGGTCACTCCTTGGTGTGTACGAGGCGCCGCACGGTGGTGGGGCGCCGGCCTCCGACCCCCTGCAAAAGAGAAGAGCTCCGGCGCAAGCGCACGGAGCTCGGAAGTTCGTGACACCTGCGCGGGCCCCTGCGATGCAGAGCTTCGATCCTGTGCACTCGCGCGCACACGATGACCAGCGGTCTTCGGTTATGACCACTGTACCCCACCCCCACCTCTCCCCCAAATCCCCCTCCTCTTCCCGTCGACCCACCCCTTTGCGTGCACCCCGGCCCCTTACGCCTGCACGCACGGGGCCGGAGGGCACGGAAGGGGGTGGGCCAAGGGTTCACCGGGCGAAGAGGCGGAAGGCACGGAAGTGCGCGTCGGCCGCGGCGAGGGAGGCGACGTGCTCGCTCGACACCCGGATCACCCGCCAGCCGGTGGTCCCGCGCACCCAGTCCTCGCGGATCTTCTCGTCGAGCACGACGCTCTCCGCCGTGCGGCCCCCGCGGTACTCGTCATCCAGGTACTTGTCCCGGCCGTCGCACTCCACGAAGGTGCGGGACTGGTCGACGGCGATGTCCATCCAGAACCGACCGCCGCGCGGTCCGTCCACCGGCACCTGCAGCCGCGGTCTGCCGAAGCCGAGCTGATGGAGCCGGTACCGCGTCACGCTCTCCAGAGGCAGTTTCGCGCGACCGTCGGCCAGGCCCACGATCCGGCGAGCCTGCACGATGCCGCGGAGCCGTGGACGGCGGACCCGATCCGCGAGGTCCGCCAGGAGAGCCTGCTCCGCGGTGTCGTCGAACTCCCACGGGTCACCGCCGACCAGAGCGAGGGCGGCATCCGCGACCGCGAGAGCCGCCTCCGGAGCGACCGTGCGGGCGAGGTCGACGACCGTCCGGGCGAGGGAGGTGCAGCGGATGCCGTCGCGCTCCACGATGTCACCGGCGGCAACAGTGCCCTCGTGCCGCAGGATCCCGGACGTGCTGTGCCGGCGGTCCGGTGGCGCCGTCACATGGACCCTCGTCGGACGCACCCGATACAGCGGCAGTCCCCACAGCACCGCAGCCGAGGCGTGCGAGAACACGGGCCGCGTCCCCGAGGCCGCGAGATCGGCGGCCACCACCTCCGCACGATGCCGGGACTCCGGGGCGAGCTCGCTCCAGGTCCGCAGCGCGAGGTACCACCCACGGCGCACATGATGCAGCTGCCGCCCTTCCACCGCGGCGTGGAGCGTCCGAGACCCCCAGCCCTCCTCCTCCAGCCGTCGACGACCGAGGAGCATCCCCCTGATCTCGTCCACGCTCACCTGTCTCACCCCTCCGACTCTCCCCTCTCCTCTCGCCACTCCCCCGCCCTCCCCGGTTTCTCCACACCCCTCTCTCCCCTCCCGCCCCTTGTGCAGGAGTCGTCCTCCCCCGCCGACCCACCCCCTTGCGTTCGAGCCACCCCCTTGCGCGCGCGCGTAGGGGGCCGGGACGCACGCAAGGGGGTGGGTCGGCGGGAGGGGGCGGCGTGTACGACGGGAACGGGGGTGGGGGAGAGTTAGAGTCTTCTGGTGCCCCCGGAACTCCAAGCTCGCATCGTCGCGGACTCGCGCGACCGCGTGGCATGGATGAGGGCACGCTCTCGCGGAATCACGGCCACCGACGTCGCCGGACTCACCAGCGAGCGCTCGATCGCCCGTGCTGCCGACGCCAAGCTCGGCGGCGGGCCGCGGTTCGGCGGCAACGCCTACACGGACCACGGCCGGCGCCGCGAGCCGGAGATCGCCGCCTGGGTCGCCGCGACGCACGGCATCTTCCCCTCCTCCGCGCTGTTCCGCGCCGAGGTCGAGCACCGCCACCTGGCTACGCCCGATGGCATCTCGGTGGACGCGGACGGCCGTGTCAGCCTCGCGGAGATCAAGACCACCAACAAGGCCTTCCGGGGGATCCCCCGCACCTACCTGCGCCAGGTGTGGTGGCAGCAGCACGTGCTGGGCGCCGAGCGCACCCTGTTCGTCTGGGAGGAGCACGTCGACTTCTCCCCCGTCCACGACGAGCCCCGCTGCGTGTGGATCGATCGCGACGACCGCGAGATCGCCAAGCTCGTGGGGCTCGCCACCGACCTCATCGACGAGCTGTACCGCCGCACGACCGGACGCACGGTCCCGGCCCGCTCCGCATCCCCGGCGGACAGCCGTCGGGAGCAGCTCCGCGAGCGCGACGCCTTCCGCGCCCTCGCCCTCGCCGACTGACCGCGCGGCGGCGATGCCGTCCCGGCGGCGTCAGGGTTCGCGAGCGAGCACCCGACGCGCCTCCCCCGCGACCTCGGACGCGATCGTGTCGAGGAGCGCGGAGCGCAGGTTCCACTGCTGCCAGTACAGCGCCACGCGCAGGATCGGACCGCCGAGCGCCACGAGTCCCGGCACCTCCTGCAGCCGCGGCACCATCCCCCAGCCGAGGCCGAGGCCGACGGCGAGCGCATAGTCGTGCGACGCCGGGACGTAGTGCCGGGGAACGCCGGCCGCCGGCACGCCCCGCGCGGCCAGCCACTCGTGCTGCAGGGTGTCCCGGCGGTCGAAGTCGACGAACGGCGCGTGCGCCAGAGCATCGGGGGTCACGCCGTCCGGGAACCATCGGCGGGCGTAGGCGGGTTCGGCCATGGCGCGGTACTCGAGCACGCCGAGGGGCGCGACCGTGCACCCCGCGACCGCCGTGGCCTCGCTCGTGACCGCCGCCATGACGGTCCCCGATTCGAGCAGGCGGGCGGTGAAGTTCTGATCGTCGCGGTGCAGGTCGACATCGATGTCGTGCGCGGCGGAGAGCCGGGCCATCGGTGCCAGGAACCAGGTCGCCATCGAATCCGCGTTGACGGCGAGCGGCACGCTGATCCGCC
Organism: Microbacterium sp. HSID17254; assembly: GCF_003989315.1. Taxonomy (NCBI): domain Bacteria; kingdom Bacillati; phylum Actinomycetota; class Actinomycetes; order Micrococcales; family Microbacteriaceae; genus Microbacterium; species Microbacterium sp. HSID17254. Next base: position 139,891 of record NZ_RBLT01000006.1, on the reverse strand, counting down.
GCCCCTCAGCGCTCCCCTCGATCCCGACTCCCGCGAGAGCATCCTCTTCGAGGAGGGCGATCTGCCGCGCGAGCCGCACGACGGACTCCCCCGCCTCGGTGAGGCGGACCGGCTTGCTACGCACGAGGAGGATCCGCCCGAGCTGCTGCTCCAGCACCTTGAGACGCTGACTGACCGCGGACGGGGTGACCTGCAGCCGACGCGACGCGGCATCGAGAGTGCCCTCGTCGGCGACGGCGGCGAGCGTGGCGGCGAGCTCCGGGTCGATCCTCACATCAGTGATGCTAATGGTGCGGAAGGAATCTTCGCTGCACCTCATGCTCAGCCCTCATAGGCTCGACGCATGCTCACGGTCCTCGCCGGTCTCGGCCTCGGTCTCTCCCTCATCGTCGCGATCGGCGCACAGAACGTGTTCGTGCTGCGTCAGGGCATCCGGCGCGAGCACGTCCTCGCCGTCGTGATCGTCTGCGCCCTCTCCGACGCCGTGCTGATCATCGCCGGTGTCGCGGGGCTCGGGTTCGTGCTGTCCGCCGCACCCTGGCTCGTCGTCGTGGCTCGCTGGGCAGGGGCGCTGTTCCTCCTCGGATACGGACTGCTTGCGGCGCGGCGGGCCTGGCGGGGCGGCGAGGAGCTGGTGGTCGACGGGGGCGACGCCCCGGTCTTCGAGGCGTCCGGGGGCACCGGCACGCTCACCCGCACCCGCCTCGCCCCGGTGATCCTCACGACGCTGGCGTTGACGTGGCTGAACCCGCATGTGTACCTCGACACGGTGCTGATGCTCGGGTCGATCGCGGCGACGCACGGGGACGAGCGGTGGCTGTTCGCGGCCGGGGCGGTCGCGGCGAGCATCCTCTGGTTCACCGCCCTCGGCTTCGGCGCCCGCTACCTCGGACGGTGGCTCCGCACCCCGCGCTCCTGGCGCATCCTCGACGCGGTGATCGCGGTCGTGATGATCACGCTCGCGGTGAGCCTCGTGCTCCCGGTGCTCGGCGCCTAGGCGTTCACCCGGCCTCGATCTGCGACACCCGCGCCCGGATGAGCGCGCGGACCGCCTCGACCGGCAGGGGGTGCTCCGGCTGGAACCGGATCGTCCCCTTGTCGAGGCTGACCCCGGGGTGACCGTCGAGGAAACCCGCTATGGCAGCGACCGCCTCGGGGCTGAACGGGTAGACGCCGATGTGCTTCTTCGCACGCATCACCGAGAGCAGCGGCTTGCCGTAGTAGACGAGGGCCGGCATCCCGTAGCCCTTGCCCTGTTCCGCCTCCGGCACCTCCTCCGTGGCGATCGCGTACACGCCATCGATCACCGCACGGTCTGCGGCGTCGAGGTCGGTCAGGTAGTCGTCGATGGTGCCCACGCACCGCATCCTGCCATCGAATCCCCTCGGGGTCGAGGGCTCACGCGCCGTCGAGGGGCCGGAGGATGCGGGTGAGGAACCGCTGCGTGCGCTCGTGCTGCGGAGCGCTGAACAGCTGGGCAGGTGGTCCCTGCTCCACGACGACGCCGCCGTCCAGGAAGAGCACATGATCGGCCGCCTCCCGTGCGAAGCTCAGCTCATGCGTGACGACGGCCATCGTCCAGCCCTCGTCGGCGAGCTCCTTGATGACGAGCAGCACCTCTCCCACGAGCTCGGGGTCGAGCGCGCTCGTCGGCTCATCGAACAGCAGCAGGTCCGGCTGCAGAGCCAGGGCGCGCACGATGCCGACGCGCTGCTGCTGCCCGCCGGAGAGCTGATGCGGCCTCGCGTCGGCCTTGTCGGCGAGGCCCACCCGGGCGAGCAGGGCCTGCGCTTCGGCGACGACCTCGGCCTTCGGACGCCCCTGCACCCGCCACGGCCCCTCGATCACGTTCTCCAGCACCGTGAGATGCGGGAAGAGGTTGTGGTGCTGGAACACCATCGCCGACCGATCGCGGAGCGCGAGCCGCTGCTGCTTCGCGACGCGGGGCTTCGGGCGGGCCTCCGGTGCGAAGTCGATCTCCGGGCCCCCGGCCATCGCGATGGTGCCGGCGTCCGGCGTCTCCAGGCCGTTCAGAGCCCGCAGGACGGTCGTCTTCCCGGAGCCGCTCGGCCCGATGAGCACCACGACCTCGCCGCGGTGCAGGGTGAGGTCGAAGCCGCGGAGCACCTCGGTGGCGCCGAAGCTCTTGTGCAGGCCCCGGGCGGTGAGTAGCGGTCCGGTCGTGGGGTCAGTGCGCGACACGACTGTCGAGCCTCCTCTCCAGGGCGCTCTGCCCGAAGGAGAGCACCAGGCAGATCACCCAGTAGACCAGCGCCGCGGCCAGATACACCACCATGAACTCGAGCGTGGTGGAGGCGATCTGCTGCGCCACCCTGAACAGCTCCGTCACGAGGATCAGCGAGGTGAGGGAGGTGTCCTTCACGAGCGAGATGAACGTGTTGGACAGCGGCGGCACCGACACCCGGGCGGCCTGCGGCAGGATGATGCGGGTCAGCGTGCGGGTGCGGTTCATGCCGACCGTGTACGCGGCCTCCCACTGCCCCTTCGGCACCGAGAGGATCGCCGCCCGCACGACCTCGGCGCCGTAGCCGCCGACGTTGAGCGAGAGCGCGATGATGGCGCTCGGCCACGGATCGAGGGTCACCCCGACGGACGGCAGGCCGTAGAAGATCACGAAGAGCTGCACGAGCATCGGCGTGCCGCGGATCACCGAGATGTAGAACCGCGCGATGCCGGACACCACCGGATGCACCGAGATCCGCATCAGCGCCATGCCGATCGCGATCACGAGCCCCAGCGCGAACGACACCAGGGCGAGCGGGATCGTCGCCGTCAGCCCCGCCCAGGCGATCGGCCCGAGCGAGGAGAAGAAGAGCTCCCAGGGATTCTGCATCGCCTACTGCGAGACGTCTTCGCCGAAGTACTTCTCGCTGATCTCGGCCAGGGTGCCGTCGGCACGGAGCGTGTCGAGCGCTTCGTCGACCGCATCGACGAGCGCCTCCTTGTCCTTCGTGAACACGAAGGCCTGCTCACCGGCGTCATCGGTCTCCGCCGCGATCTTCAGACCCGTCGGGCTGTTGGTCGTCTCGTAGTCGAGGAACGTCAGCTTGTCGTTGACGGTCGCGTCCACCCGGCCCTGGCGGAGGAGCTCCACGGCCTGCGCCCACCCCTCGACGCCCTCGACCTTGGCGCCGGACTCGGTGGCCAGCTCGTACCAGTTGCTCGTGAGGGACTGCGCCGTCGTCTTACCCTCGAGGTCGTCGAAGGACGAGATGGAGTCGTCGTCCTCCTTCACCACGATCACGCCGGGCGACACCGTGTACGGGGTGCTGAAGAGGTATTTCGCCTCGCGCTCCTCGTTGATCGACACCTGGTTCGCGATCACGTCGAAGCGGCCGGCGTCGAGACCCGCGAAGATCGCATCCCACTGCGTCTCCTGGAACTCGACCTTCAGGCCGAGCTCGTCGGCGACGGCCTGGATGATCTCGACGTCGTAGCCGGTGAGGTCGCCGGAGCCGCCGTCGTCGTGGAAGCTGAACGGGCGGTAGGTGCCCTCGGTCGCGACCGTCAGCGTGCCATCCTTCACCAGGCCGAAGTCGGAGCCCGCGGCGCCCTCGCCGTCCGTGCTCGCGGGCGTGCTGGACCCGCTGCAGGCGGTCAGCGCGGCGGCGGCGACGACGAGTGCGGTGACGGCGATGAGACGACGGGACATGGACCCTCCTGGGGTGAGAAAGCGCGGGAGCGAGTTTACGCGACGACCGCGGGAACTCCCCCACAGTACGCGGCGCCTCCGACGTCCGCGCATCGGATGACGCCGGATGTCGCGCGCCGAACCGCCCCGGGAACGCAGAACGCCCCCGGGCGGACCCGGGGGCGTTCGGTGCGACAGGTGCGAGACCCGTCGACGCGTCAGATGGCGTTGACGTCCAGCGGGATGCCGGGGCCGAACGTGGTCGACACCGCACCCTTCTGGATGTAACGACCCTTGGCGCTGGACGGCTTGAGGCGGACGATCTCCTCGAGCGCGGCGTCGATGTTCTCGTTCAGCTGCTCGGCCGAGAAGGAGGCCTTGCCGATGACGAAGTGCACGTTGGCGTGCTTGTCGACGCGGAACTCGATCTTTCCGCCCTTGATCTCCTCGACGGCCTTGGCCGGGTTCGGAGTCACGGTGCCGGTCTTCGGGTTCGGCATCAGGCCACGGGGACCGAGCACCTTGCCGAGACGGCCGACCTGGCCCATGAGCTCCGGGGTCGAGACCGCGGAGTCGAAGTTGGTCCAGCCGTCGGCGACCTTCTGGATGAGCTCGGCGCCGCCGACCTCATCGGCGCCGGCCGCGATCGCCGCCTCGGCCGCGGGGCCGGTGGCGAACACGATGACGCGGGCGGTCTTACCGGTGCCGTGGGGCAGGATGACGGTGCCGCGCACCATCTGGTCTGCCTTGCGAGGGTCGACGGCGAGCTTCAGCGCGACCTCGACGGTCGAGTCGAACTTCGCCGAACCGGTCTCCTTCGCGAGCGCGACGGCCTCGGACGGCGTGTAGAAACGGTCTGCCTCGATCTTCTCGGCGGCAGCCTTGTAAGCCTTGGACTTGGTAGCCATGATTATTCTCCTCAGCCCTCGACCGTGATGCCCATGGAACGGGCGGTGCCGGCGATGATCTTCGAGGCGGCCTCGATGTCGTTCGCGTTCAGGTCGGCCTGCTTCTGTTCGGCGATCTGACGGACCTGGTCCTTGGTGATCTTGCCGACCTTGACGGTGTGCGGGGTGGCCGAAGCCTTCTGCACGCCGGCGGCCTTCTTGATGAGCTCCGCCGCGGGCGGGGTCTTCAGGACGAAGGTGAAGCTGCGGTCCTCGTAGACGGTGATCTCGACGGGGATGACGTTGCCGCGCTGCGACTCGGTCGCGGCGTTGTACGCCTTGCAGAACTCCATGATGTTGACGCCATGCTGACCGAGCGCGGGGCCGATCGGCGGCGCCGGGTTGGCGGCACCGGCGTTGATCTGAAGCTTGATCAGGCCGGTCACCTTCTTCTTCGGTGCCATTCTCTTTCCTTTCCTCGAGGCGGATGCGAGCATCCGCTTCTCCCACGGCTCCGGCCTCTCCGGCCCGTGGTCGTCTGCGCGCCCTTCGATAAGCTCAGGGACGCACAAACCACGTAAGTCTACCTGATCACTCCCCCACTCGCGAGCCGGCCTCTTGCGTGCGAGCCGGCCCTGTACGTACGTCCGCAACGGGCCGGGAGACACGAAAGGGGGTGGGTCGGGGAAAGAAAACGGCCGCCCCCGAAGAGGGCGGCCGTTCTCGTGCACTGTCAGATCATCTTGGTGACCTGGTCGAACGACAGCTCGACCGGGGTCTCGCGCTCGAAGAGCGAGACGAGGACCGTGAGCTTGCCGCTCTCCGGCTTGATCTCGCTGATCGAACCGGGAAGACCCGCGAACGAGCCCTCCTTGATCGTGATGGTCTCGCCGACCTCGAAGTCGACCTCGGCGGGAAGCGGACGGGCGACGGCGACGCCGCCCTTGGCCGCGATGTTCTTGGCGGTCGGCACGTCCTTGACCTCGACGAGGGACTTCAGCATGTTGAAGGCCTCTTCGAAGCGCAGCGGCGTCGGGTTGTGGGCGTTGCCCACGAAGCCGGTGACGCCGGGGGTGTGCCGCACGACCGACCAGGTGTCTTCCGTCAGCTCCATGCGCACCAGCACGTAGCCGGGGATGCGCACGCGGGTGACCATCTTGCGCTGGCCGTTCTTGATCTCGACGACGTCCTCCATCGGGACCTCGACCTGGTAGATCTCGTCCTCGACCTCGAGCGTCGACTTGCGCTGCTCGATGTTCGCCTTGACCTTGCGCTCGAAGCCGGCGTACGAGTGGATGACGTACCACTTGCCCGGGAGCATGCGCAGGTCCATGCGGAAGGCCTCGTACGGGTCTTCCTCGGACGCCGACTCGTCCTCGTCGGACTCGGCGGCGGGACGGTCGTCCTCGCCGTTCACGTCGGGCCCCTCGTACGGGGTGACCTCGTCGGCCGCCTCGGCCTCCTGCTCCGCGACCTCTTCGGCCACGGAATCGTTGAGGACCTCGGCGGCGGCTTCGGACTCCGCGGCCTCGTCCAGGTTCAGAGCGTCGTTCACGATGGCGTCCGCCTCCGGGTCGTCGATGTCGATGTCGATGTCTTCCGTCTCCTGCTCGCCGTCCTCGTCCTCGACGTGGACCGCGACGTGCTCGGCAGAGGTGACCGAGAGCTCCTCCGCGGCGAGCACGTTGCCCTCCTGGGCCTCGTCCTCCTCGCTGGACTGCTCTGCGGCGGTCGCCCAGTCGGCGTCGTCGGAATATCGTTCAGACACGTTGCTTCTTCTCCATAGCTGCGGCGGTCGCCGCGGGGGTCATCAGCCAGGGATTCCGAACACGTAGTGCGTCAGGAGCCCGAAGACGTAGTCGAGACCGTAGACGATGCCCATGACGATCAGGACGAAGACGAGCACCACACCCGTGAACTTGAAAAGCTCCTTGCGGGTCGGGGTGACGACCTTGCGCAGTTCGGCGATGACCTGGCGGATGAACAGGGCGATGCCCCCGAAGAACCGGGAGAAGGGGTTGCCCTTCTTCTGGCGCGTGGCGCCGGCCGCGACGACGTCGCCGCGCGGTTCGTCCTGATCCATCCTGAATGTACCTTTCGTGTGTCAGCGTGCGCTGACGCGCAGGGCGGACAGGAATCGAACCTGCAACCTGCGGTTTTGGAGACCGCTGCTCTGCCAATTGAGCTACCGCCCTAGAGACCCGGAGGTCTCGGGGATGCTCTCCTCACCCTGCCACCGGCCGATGTCGTAGACGCCAGGCACGGCGAAAGAATGCAGAGAACAACTGCTCACCAAGCATACGGCATCGATCCGGTGGTGCCGAACAGGAAGCGGAACCGGCGTTGTTGCTAGGCTCGGCGGGCGGACGAAGCAGGAAGGGACGCATGTGAGTGGGGATGTGCAGCAGTTCCAGGTGGACCTGCGCGGAGTCGTCGATCTGCTCAGCCGGCACATCTACTCCAGTCCCCGGGTCTATCTGCGGGAACTGCTCCAGAACGCGAGGGACGCGATCGCCGCGCGCCGTGAGGTCGACGGCGGCGGCAGCCGCATCCGGATCACACCGCTGACCGCGCAGTCGGGCGAGTTCGTGCTCCGCGACGACGGCGTGGGATTGACCGCCGCCGAGGTCGCCGATCTGCTCGCGACCGTCGGGCGCAGCTCCAAGCGGGACATCTTCGACCTCCCCCGGAGCGACTTCCTCGGCCAGTTCGGCATCGGGCTGCTGAGCTGCTTCATGGTCGCCGACACCATCGTCATCCGCTCCCGCAGCGCCAGAGGCGGCTCCGCGGTGGAGTGGACGGGCAGCGCGGACGGCACCTTCCGCGTCACGGAGATCGATGACGACCTCCCGATCGGCACCAGCGTGCACCTCGTGCCGCGCTTCGACGCCGACGAGCTGCTGCGGCCGGCGGCCGTGCACGAGCTCGCGACCACCTTCGGGGAGTTCCTGCCGGTGCGGGTGACCATCGACGCGACCGGCGGGGACATCGATGTGACGCGCGAGCCTCCCTTCCGCGACCCCGCCGCCGACGTCGAGGCGGCCGTGCAGTACGGTCGCGACCTGCTCGGGGCCGCTCCGCTGGACGTGATCCCGCTGAGCGAGCCGGCGACCGGCACGCAGGGCCTGGCGTACGTCCTGCCCTTCGCTCCTCCGCCCGGCGCCCGGCAGGCGACCCGCATGTACCTCGGGCGCATGCTGCTGTCCGAGCGCGTCGACGACGTGCTGCCCGACTGGGCCTTCTTCGTTCGCGCCGTCGTCGACTCCACCGGCCTCGCGCCGACCGCGAGCCGCGAGTCCCTCGTCGAGGACACGGCCCTGGAGCACGTCCGGGAGCAGCTCGGCGCCGGGATCCGCCGCTGGGTGCTCGAGCTCGGGCTGCGCGAACCGCATCGCCTCGCCCAGTTCGTCGCCGTGCACGAGGTCGGCCTCAAGTCGCTGGTGCGTCATGACGAGGAGCTCGCGCGCTTCATCACGCGCTGGCTCACCGTGGAGACCACGCACGGCACGCTGCGGATCGGCGAGCTCGTGGAGCGTTACCCGCACGTGCGCTACGCCCAGACCGTCGACGAGTTCCGCCAGGTGGCGGGCATCTCCCCCTCGGACGAGGTACTGGTCAACGGCGGCTACCTCTATGACGCGGATCTGATCCGCCTGCTCCCCGACCTGTACCCGCAGGTCACGGTGGAGAAGGTCGACGTGACCGGCGAGCTCGATCGCCTCGACCCGCCGCCGCTCGACGACCGGGACATCGCGATGGCGCTGGAGTCCCGCGCCGGCGCCGTGCTCGCCGCCTCCGACTGCGCCGTCGTCGTCAGGGCGATCGATCGCCCCGAGCTGACCGGACTCTACGTCGCGGATCCCGAGGTCCTGCGCACGATCGACCGCGGGCGCACCAAGGGCATCGCGAGCACGCTCTGGGGCGGGGTGCTCGACCGGATCGATCAGACGCTCTCCTCCGCACGGGACGACGACCTCACGGCGCGACTGTGCCTGAACTGGTCGAACCGCGTCGTCCGCGCCCTCGTCCGCGTCGAGGACGACGCCGTGTTCGCGCGCACGGTCCAGCTCCTCTACATCCAGGCGCTCCTCGCGGGACACCACCCCCTCTCGGACGCCGACCGGGCCCTCATGACCAGCGCCCTCTCCGACCTCGTCTCGCTCTCCGCCGGCATCGAGGGGGACACGCTCCCCTTCGACGCGCGCTGACACCCCCGACTACCCGAAAGGGCCCTCCATGGCACGTCCGAAGAAGCGCTTCCAGCAGCTCATCGAGGAGATCGACCGCACCCCGTGGGGCCCGGCGGAGCAGGCCCTCGTGGCGGAGGCGGTGGCGCTGGCCGTCGAGATCGGCGACGAACGGCTGGAGTACGAGGCCCGGATGCGGCAGACCGCGTCGGCGAACATGGTCGGGGCCACCGACGTCATGCTCAACTCCTTCGCGTGGTGCCTCGCGCACCACGACGCCGACCCGCAGCGGTTCCCCGCCGACCTCGACAACGGCGGCGCCGACCTCATGTGGCAGTTCAAGTGGATGGCGTCGTCCCTGCGCTCCTCCCCCGCCTTCTCGCAGGAGCAGATCGCCGCGGTGCTCGATGACATGGAGGCGCACTACCGCGCCGCAGGTCTCGGCCTCAGCGGCGTGCTGACCGCCCGTTTCGAGGACGCCTGGGACGCGGGCCGGTTCGACGCCGCCGAAGCCCTGCGCGTGCAGCTCGAGGCCACGCCGCGCGACGAGCACAGCCACTGCGACGCGTGCAGCCGCAGCCAGTTCGCAGGATTCTTCGCGGCGACCGATCGCGACGCCGAGGCCATCCGCCTCGTCGAGGAGATGATCGAAGGCGGCTTCTCCTGCGGCGAGGAGCCGGAGCATGCTCTGTCCCGCGTGCTGCTCCCGTATCTGCGCGCCGGTCGCACGGAGGACGCGAAGACCGCGCACCTGCGCAGCTACCGCCTGGCGAAGGACAACCCGGACAACCTGCGCATCGTGGCCAACAACATCGTGTTCGCGGCGATCACCGGCAACGAGGCGCGGGCGCTGGCCCTGATCGAGAAGCACATCGCGTGGCTGGCCCACGATGGCCTCAACGTCGACGCGCACTTCGCCGCCCTCACCGCCTTCGCGGTCGCTCTCGACCGCGTCACCGCTGCCGGACACGGCGATACCCCGGTCCGCGGCGCCGACGCCCCGGCGCTCGTGCCGCTGCTGGGCACGCACGACGGCCCGTGGAGCGCCGCCGAGCTCGCCGCGACCGCCTGGTCGACGGCCGAGCGCATCGGCGCACAGTTCGACGAGCGGGACGGCACCGACGGCCACGCCCGCAGCCTCGCCCGGATGCGCGCTCTCGCCGACGAGAGCTACGACGTCGCGATCCGCTCCGACGCGTTCGTCGCCCCCGCGCCGGCCACGACCCCGACCGACCCGGACGGCTGGTTCGAGCGGGCGATGCAGCTCGCGCAGTTCGGCGCCGAGCAGGAGACCCTCGCCGCGCTCCCGCACGCCCTGGAAGTCGACGACGCCGCCAAGCGCGCGCAGCTCCTGTCGATGCACCTCGGCATCCTCGTTGCACTCGATCGCGTGGACGAGGCCGAGCGCCTCCTCCCCGAGCGGATCGCCGCGCTTCGGGTCGCCGGGAACGACGCGCAGGCCGACCTCGAGGAGCGGCTCGGACTGGCGACCTTCGGCCTGCACACCGACGAGACCATGGCGGCGCTCGAAGAGGAACTGGCCGAGGCCGACCGTCTTCCCGCGTGGTCGCGCGGCGACCTGGCGATCAGCCGCGCGTCGCTGCACCTCCGGGCGGAGGAGCCGGACGCGGCGCTGGACCTCGCGGAGCTCGCCGCCCGCTCGTTCGCGGAGGCCGAGGACACCCGGCTGTCCAACACCACGACCCTCGTGGCGATCGGCGCCGTGCTGAGCAAGGGCGACCTCGACGCCGGTCGCACGCTCCTCGACCGCTTCCTCTCCCAGGAGGACGTGTCCGCCGGACACCGGGCCCACGCGCTGCAGACCCGGGCCCGCGTGCGCGGCGGCACGGGTGCGTACCAGGACGGGGCCGTCGACGCCGACGAGGTGTGCCGACTGCTCGCCGAACTCGGCGCCACCCGCGCTCTCGCCGAGGCCCATGTGCTCGCGGGCGCGCTCTGGGAGGACGCCGAGGAGCCCGAGAAGGCCGTCGCCCGCTACCGTCTGGCCGCTCGGCTGCAGGACGACGGCGATCGCACCGGCGTCGACTTCCGGCTGGCCAGGGCGATGCTCCGCGCGGGAGACGCCGAGGAGGCAGCCGAGCTCTTCGGCGACGTGCTCCAGCGCGAGGAGAACGCCGAGACCCCTGCGGGTTCGCGCGCTATGACCGCCTCCCTCCTGGCCCGGTCGCTCGCCGAGTCCGGAGAGTACGGACAGGCGGTCGGCGCGCACGGCTACGCGGCCGAGCTGTTCGGACAGGCGGAGGCCCACGCCGACCAGGCCATGGCCATGACGGAGCAGGCGAAGATCCTCGCCCGCTTCGAGGAACACGACGACGCGGTGCGGCTGCTGGAGGGCGCTGCAGACATCGTGCGGCGTGCCCCCGAGGCCGTCGGCGCGCTGTCCGAGGTGCTGCACAGCCTCGGCCAGGCCTATGCAGGCCGGGGTGACGAGCGCGCCTTCCCCCTCTTCGACGAGGTCGCGGCACTCGCCCAGGAGCACGAAGCCGGCTGGCTGCTCGCCGACGTGACCGACTCCCGCGGCCGCGCGCTGGCCCAGCGGGGCCGGATCGATGAGGCCGTCGCCGCCGCCCTCACCGCGGCGGACGGCTTCGCCGCGCTGGGCGATCAGGGCGCCGCCGGCAGCTCGGAACTGTTCGCGGGCCGGGTGCTCGCGGGGAACGACCGCCCGGCCGATGCCGTGCCGGTGTACCGGAGCGCCCTGGAGCATGCCGAGGGCTTCCCGCCGCTGCGTCAGGTCGCGGCGCTGGAGCTCGGCGACGTGCTGGAGGCGCTGGGGCGGCACGCCGAGGCCGCCGAGGTCAGGGCTCTCGTCGAGAGCTGACGCGACACCGGCGCGGGATCCGGAGGGGATCCCGCGCCGATGCGGATGCGGCGGAGGGCCGCGTCAGAAGAGCTGACGCCAGTTCGCCCGTGCGAGGTCGAGCAGCTCGTCTCCGCGACCCGACATGACCGTGCGGATCGCGTAGAGCGCGAAGCCCTTGACCTGCGCGGCCTCGATCGCGGGCGGCATGGACAGCTCCTGCCGCTCGGTCACGACGTCGAGCAGCGCGGGGCCGTCGTGCGCGAGGACCTCGCGGACGGCCTCCGGCAGATCTTCGCTGCGCTCCACACGACGGGCGAAGATCCCCATGGCCTCGGCGATCGCGGCGAAGCTGGGGTTGTCCAGCCCGGTGCCGTAGGTGACGAAGCCGGCGGCCTTCATCTCCAGCTCCACGAAGTTCAGCGACGAGTTGTTCACCACGATCGTCTTGACCGGGAGACCGTTCTGGGTGAGCGTGAGCAGCTCGCCGAGCATCATCGCGAGACCGCCGTCGCCGGCGAGCGCCACGACCTGACGGTCCGGATGCGCGACCTGCGCGCCGATCCCGTGCATCAGGGCGTTCGCCATCGAGCCGTGCGTGAACGATCCGATCAGCCGGCGCCCCTCGGTCATGGACAGGTAGCGCGCGGCCCAGACGGTCGGCGACCCCACGTCGGCGGTGAAGATCGCATCGTCGGCGGCGTACTCGTCGAGCAGTCGGGCGAGGTACTGCGGGTGGATGGGGCGCGTGCCCTTGGCCGGCACCGCGAGCTCGTCGAGCTTCTTCCGCGTCTTCCGGTAGTGGGCGACGGCGTCGTCGAGGTGGCCGCGGTCGTCCTTCCGCGCGATGCGGGGCAGCAGCGCTTCGGCGGTGGCCTTCACGTCACCGACGAGACCGAGGTCGAGCGGGTGGCGCTTGCCGAGCTGGGACCCGCGGATGTCGACCTGGATGGTGGTCGCGTGATCCGGGTAGAACTGCTCGTACGGGAAGTCGCTGCCGAGGACGAGGAGCGTGTCGGCCGCCTCCATGGCGCGGTAGCCGGACGCGAAGCCGAGCAGTCCCGTCATGCCGACGTCGAAGGGGTTGTCGTACTCGATGAACTCCTTGCCGCGCAGCGCGTGGACGATGGGGGCACCGAGTGCGTCGGCGAGCGCGATCACCTCGTCGTGCGCCCCCTCGACGCCGGCCCCGGCGAGGATGGTGACCTTCTTGGCCGCGTTCAGCATGCTCGCGGCCTTCTCCAGCTCCGCGCCGCTGGGCTGGATCAGCGGGCGGGTGCGCTCGATCACCACGGCGCGGTCGTCCGCGATCTCGGACAGCGCCACGTCGCCGGGGATCACGAGGACGGCGACGCCGCGCTGCTCGATGGCCGCGCGCATCGCGATCTCCATCAGCCGCGGCATCTGCGACGGGTCCGCAACGTATTCGACGTACACGCTGCACTCGCGGAACAGCTCCTGCGGGTGCGTCTCCTGGAAGTACCCGGTGCCGATCTCGACGGTCGGGATGTGCGCGGCGATGGCGAGCACCGGCACGCGAGAGCGCTGCGCGTCGTACAGGCCGTTGATGAGGTGCAGGTTGCCGGGGCCGCACGAGCCCGCCACGACGGCGAGGTCTCCGGTGGTGCCGGCGTCGGCCGCGGCGGCGAAGGCGGCGGACTCCTCGTGGCGCACGTGCACCCAGCGGATCCGGCCGTCCTTGCGGAGGGCGTCCGTGAGACCGTTCAGGGAGTCGCCCGGGATGCCGTAGACCCGGTCGACTCCGTTGGCGTTCAGAGTCTTGACGATGTTCTCAGCGACGTTGGCCATACCCCGACCCTACGCCCGCCGAGGCCTCCCCGGGCCGGGCTCAGTACTCCTGCGGGCCGTCCCGGTCGGGCTCGGGATCGCGCTGGAACGCGCGGCCGGACACCGATGCCGGGGCGATGCGCACGTACACCCGCTTGTCGGTCGGGATCCACGGGCGCAGACCCGCCGCCTCCGCCCGCTCGATGTCGGCGTCGGTCTCCAGCGCCTCGGCACGCCCGCGCACGATGACGCTCCACGCCGCAGTGTCGGTGTGGTCGTCGACCTCGAAGAGCACGTCGGCGTTGACCGTCAGCTCGAACAGCTTGCTCCCGGGGGCCGTGCGGAACAGGAGCGCTTCGCGGTCGACGGCGTAGTTCACGGGGAAGATGTCGATGGTCTCGCCGACCCTGGTGACGAGCCGCCCGAGCTCCTGGCTGCGCAGGTGCTCCCAGCTCTGCTCCGCGGTGAGGGACTGGACCGGATCCGTGTGCGCACTCATGCCGCCATTGTGCCTCGTCCGTCTTCGACGCGCACCCTGTCGACCCGGCCCCTCTCGTGCGAGCGGCCCCCTTGCGTGCGCACGCAAGGGGGCCGCTCGGCCGCAAGGGGGTGGGTCGACGGTCAGCCGATGCGGATCAGCTTCTTGTTGACGAACTCGTCGGCGGCCAGGTGGCCGAGCTCGCGGGCCGTGCCGCTGCGCTTGATGCCGCCGAACGGGAGCTCGGGGCTGTCGGCGAGCACGAGGTTCACGTAGACCATGCCTGCCTCGATCCGGTCGGCCACCCGCTCCGCCTGCGCCTCGTCCGTCGTGAAGACGTAGGAGCCGAGACCGAACGTGGTGTCGTTGGCCAGCGCGACCGCCGCGTCCTCGTCCGCGACGCGGTACACGACCGCTGCGGGGCCGAACAGCTCCTCGCGGTAGACGTCCATCTCCGGGGTCACGTCGGCGAGCACGGTCGGTGCGAAGAACGCCCCGTCGCGCGTGCCGCCCGTGAGGAGGGTCGCGCCCTGGGCCACGGCGGTGTCGATCTGCTTCTGCAGGTTCTCCGCCGCTGCCTCCGACGAGACCGGACCGAGGACCGTGTCGTCGAGCGTGGGATCGGTCGCCTCGACGGCCGCCATCGCCGCCGTGAACTTCTCCACGAACGCGTCGTAGAGCTCGTCGACGATGATGAAGCGCTTGGCGCCGTTGCACGCCTGGCCGTTGTTGTCGAGGCGCGCGTCCACACCCGCCTGCACGGTGGCGTCGAGGTCGTCGGTGGAGAGCACGATGAACGGGTCGGACCCGCCGAGCTCCAGCGCGACCTTCTTGAGGTTGCGCCCCGCGACCTCGGCGACCGCGGCGCCGGCGCGCTCGGAGCCGGTCAGCGACACGCCCTGCACCCGCCAGTCCGCGATCATCGCCGCGATCTGGTCGTTCGTGGCGAGCACGTTCTGGTACGCGCCCTTCGGGAAGCCCGCGTCGTGGTAGATCGCCTCGATCGCGCTCGACGACTCGGGGCACTGCGGCGCGGGCTTGAGGAGGATCGTGTTGCCGACGATCAGGTTCGGCGCGGCGAAGCGCACGATCTGGTACGCCGGGAAGTTCCACGGCATGATGCCCACGAGCGGCCCCAGCGAGGAGCGGCGGATGATCGCCGAGCCCTCCCCGAGGATCTTGATGGGCTGGTCGGCCATGATGTCTTCGGCCTGGTCCGCGTAGTACTCCGCGATGTCGGCGGCGAAGTCGACCTCGCCGAGTGCGGCCTCCCGCGGCTTGCCCATCTCGCGCACGAAGATGTCGGCCAGCTCCTCGCGGCGCTCACGGTGGAGCTCGGCCGCGCGACGCAGCAGCGCGGCACGGTCGGCGACCGTCGTGGAGCGCGACCACTCGCGGTGCGCCTCGTCGGCGGCCGCGACGGCCTCCTCGATCTGGGCGTCGGTGAACGTGTCGTACGACGCCAGGGTCTCGCCGGTGGCGGGGTTGACGACGGCGTAGTCGGTCATGTGTCTCCTCCTCTTGCCGTGCCGGTCAGGAGACCGGGATCAGCGTGTACTTGGTGGACAGGTACTCGTGGATGCCTTCGAAGCCGCCCTCGCGACCGACGCCGGACTGCTTGACGCCACCGAAAGGAGCCGCCGCGTTGGAGACGACACCCACGTTCAGACCCATCATGCCGGTCTCCAGCGCGTCGATCATCCGCTGACCGCGCTGCAGGTTCTCGGTGAACACGTAGGAGACGAGGCCGTACTCGGTGTCGTTGGCGAGGCGCACGGCCTCGTCCTCGGTCTCGAAGGTCGCGATCGCGAGCACCGGGCCGAAGATCTCCTCGCGGAGGATCGCGGACCCGGGGACGACGTCGGTGAGCACCGTGGGCTCGTAGAACGTGCCGGTGCCCTCGAGTGCCTTGCCGCCCGCGAGCAGGGTCGCGCCGCGCTCGACGGCGTCGTCCACGAGCTCGCCGGCCTTGGCCACCGCGTCCTCGTCGATGAGCGGGCCGATCGCCACGCCCTCCTCCGTGCCGCGGCCGATCTTCATGCCGTTGACACGCTCGGTGACGCGCTTGGCGAACTCGCCCGCGACGTCCTTGTGCACGATGAAGCGGTTCGCCGCCGTGCAGGCCTGACCGATGTTGCGGAACTTCGCGGCGAGTGCGCCGTCCACGGCCTTGTCGAGGTCCGCGTCGTCGAACACGACGAACGGCGCGTTGCCGCCGAGCTCCATCGAGACCCGCAGCACGCCCTCCGCCGCCTGCGCGATGAGCTTGCGGCCGACCTCGGTCGACCCGGTGAAGGACAGCTTGCGCAGGCGCGGGTCGGCGATGATCGGCGCGGACAGGGCGCTCGACTTCGAGGTCTGCACGACGTTGACGACGCCCTTCGGCAGACCGGCCTCCTCGAGCAGTGTCGTGAAGAAGATGGTCGTGAGCGGCGTGAGTGCCGGGGGCTTGATCACGACGGTGCAGCCGGCGGCGAGGGCCGGCGCGATCTTGCGCGTGGCCATCGCGAACGGGAAGTTCCACGGCGTCACGAAGAACGACGGGCCGACCGGGCGCTGCGACACGATCATGTGACCGGTGCCCTCGGGGTTGAGGCCGTAGCGGCCGCTGATGCGCACGGCCTCCTCGCTGAACCAGCGGAGGAACTCGCCGCCGTACGCGACCTCGCCGCGGGCCTCGGCGAGGGGCTTGCCCATCTCGAGCGTCATCAGCAGCGCGAGGTCCTCCTTGCGCTCCTGCACGAGGTCGAACGCCCGGCGCAGGATCTCGCCGCGCACGCGCGGCGCCGTCGCGGCCCACTCGTCCTGCGCGGCGACGGCCGCGTCGAGCGCCCGGATGCCGTCCGCGGGGGTGGCGTCGGCGATCGTGCGGATCACCTGGTTGGTCGAGGGGTCCTTGACGTCGAAGGTCGCGCCGGTCTCCCCCTCGATCCACTCCCCGCCGATGAAGAGGCCGGTGGGGATGCTGTCGAGCAGCGCCTGCTCGTTCTGAGTGCTCATGGATTCTCTCTCTTTCAGACGGACGTGGGACGACGGCGGCGGCTGGGCGGAGCGTCCATACCCAGCGTCTCACCGCGGAAGAAGGCGGGGCGGCGGATGGCGTTCCAGATCATCACGGCGATGCCGACGACGATGATGAGGATGCCGAGGATGAAGACGATCCCGATGCCGCCGATCTCCGACCCGGAGCCGTAGGCCGGGTCCATGGAGTCGATCAGCGTGGTGAAGAACAGGATCGCCAGGATGATGCCGCCCACCAGCGGGAACAGGAAGGTGAAGAAGACGTTCCGCGCCGAGTCGAACCACTGCTTGCGGAAGTACCAGACGCAGGCGAACGCGGTGATCCCGTAGTAGAAGCAGATCATCATGCCGAGCGTGAGGATCGTGTCCCACAGCGTGTCCTCGCTGACCACGCGCATCACGGCGTAGAACGCGGAGGCCACGATGGCCGACACGATCGTAGCGTAGCCCGGGGTGAAGAACCGCGGGCTCACCTTCGCGAACGACTTCGGGAGCGCACCGTAGTGGCCCATCGCGAGCAGGGTACGGGCCGGACCGACGAACGTCGACTGCAGCGACGACGCCGAGCTCGTGAGCACCGCGAGGGAGACGAGGAACGCGAGCGGACCGAGGATCGGTCCGGAGAGGTGGAAGAACACGTTCTCCTGGATGTCGCCGTTGCCGAGGCCGAGCTCTCCGGTGCCGACGCCCGCGAACATGATCATCGCGACGGCGAGGAGCAGGTACAGCGAGACGATCGTGAGCACCGTGACGGTCGCCGCGCGACCCGGGGTCTTCTCCGGGTCCTTCGTCTCCTCGTTCATGGTGAGGGTGACGTCCCAGCCCCAGAAGATGAAGATCGACAGCGACAGACCCGCGGCGACGGCGCTGAACGACGAGATCGCGAACGGGTTGAACCAGTTGAGGTCGAACGGCTGGTAGTCGAAGCCGTTGCCGCCCACGGCCTGCACGATCGCGGCGACCGCGAAGAACACGAGCACGAGGATCTGGAATCCGACCAGCCAGTACTGCAGCTTCTGCGTGGTCTGCATGTCGCGGTACGACACCCACGTCGCGCCGAGCATGAAGAGCAGGCAGACGCCGATGTTGATCCAGGTCACGCCGGCGAGATCAGCGATCTCCGGATTGCCCGTGATCTGCGACAGCAGCAGGAACAAGAAGTCGACCGCGACGCCGGCGAGGTTGGAGAGCACGAGGATCGTGGCGACCACGAGGCCCCAGCCGGCCATCCAGCCCACCCACGGTCCGAACGCCCTGGCGGCCCAGGTGAAGGACGTACCGGAGTCGGGCATGCGGTTGTTGAGCTCGCGGTAGCCGAAGGCCACGAGGAGCATCGGGATGAAGCCGACGAGGATGATTGCCGGGATCTGCGCGCCGACCTCGGATGCGGTGGGGCCGACGGCGGCCGTGAAGGTGTAGGCGGGGGCGATGCACGAGATGCCGATCACGACGGCGCCGATCAGGCCGACGGTGCCGGCGCTCAGGCCCTTCGTCGAGATTCCGGTCGTGACGCCGGATGCGGGCTCCGTCGCCCGGTTGGTGCTGCTCATCAGCGGTCTCCTGCTTCATCGCGGGTACGCGGGACGACGATCATGGGGACGGGCAGCTCGTGCAGCATCTTCGCCGCCGTGGAGCCCAGGAAGAGTCGGCGCGGCTGCGCCAGCCGGCTGGAGCCGACGAGCACGACCTCACCGGGGAGCCAGGAGAGCCCGGCGACGGCGTCCTCCACCGTCTCGCCGGGGGCCTCCTCGACGACGGCACCGAGACCGTCCGGCAGCCGCTCGGCGGCCACGGCCAGCACCTTGTGCGCGTGCTCGCTGCCGGCGAGGCGGATGGCGCCCGTGTCGAGCCCCGGCGGCACGTCGAACGGCACGAGGGACACCAGGCGCAGGCTCACCTCGGCGGCGCCGGCGAGGGCCACGGCCTGGTCGAGCACGCCCTCCGCGCCGGGACGGGTGCCGACGGCGACGGTGACGCGCGGGAGCACGTGGTCGTCCTGCTGCGCGAGACCGGACGGCGCGAGAGCCACCGGGATCGGCGAGGAGTGCAGCAGCTCCGATGCCACGCTGCCCAGGCGGTGCCGACCGAAGAGGCCCCCGCCGGCCGTGCCGATCACGATGACGCTGGCGTCGAACTCCTCACCGGCGGCGATGAGGCCCTCGGCGAACGACTCCGAAAAGCGCACGTGGCCGCTGCGCACGAGCTCCTGCGGCAGGCGCACAACCGCGTCCTGCAGCCAGCTCCGGGCCTGCTTCCGGATGACGTCCTCGTAGGCGCGCTCCGGCGGTACGGCGGCGCTCCGGGTGCCCTCGGTCGGCAGCACGATCACGAGGTGCAGGGTCGCCCCGATGCTGCGCGCCAGTCGCGCGCCCAGCGCCGCCGCGTCGGCCCCCGCATCCGTCGCCGTGTAGCCGACGACGACCGAGCCGGTCATCAGCCGATGCTCTCGGGAGCGCCGGTCTCGCGACGGGCGTCGACGATGTTCGCCGCGACGAGGTGGCCCATGCGGATCGCCCCGTCGACGTGCTGGTACCCCGCTCCGGCCATGTCGCTGCAGGCGAAGTGGATCGGTCCGACCGGCGTGCGCAGGTCGGCGCCGTAGCGGTGCAGTCCGCCGAGGTCGAAGCTCGCGGCGTACGCGCCGCGGGTCCACTCCTCGCTGCCCCAGTCGCTCTCGTAGTAGACGATGGGGTTCTTGGCCTCGGGACCGTAGTAGTGCGAGAGCGACTCGAGGATGCGCTCCTTGCGCTCCTCGGCCGACAGCTCGAACACGCCGTCGGCGTTCGCGTCGGACACGAAGCCGACCAGGGTGCCGCGCTCGTCGCCGTGGTTGGTGTTGTCGTACGCCTCGTGCGAGAGCTCGTACGGGCTGAACGCCGTACCGCTCAGGCCCTGCTCGCGCCAGAACGGGCGGTCGTAGACCGCGTGCACCTTGATGACGAAGCCCATCGACAGGTGCTGGTGCAGCTGGTGCTGACGACGCGGCAGCGGCGGGACGAAGGAGATGCGGTTGTAGAGGATGGGGGCGTGCGCGAGGATCGCGTACCGCGCCCGGACCGTGAGGTCGTCGGTGGTCGCCACGACCCCGTCATCCGACCACTCCAGGCTGCGGACGGGCTGGTTCAGCAGCACGTCGTCGCCCAGGCGCTCGGCGAGGCGCAGCGGCACCTGCTGCAGACCGCCGACGACGCGCTTGTCGAGGATGAAGTCGGCGTCGACGAGGTTCGAGTACGAGCCGGCGGACGCCGCCATGAGCAGCGACTGCAGCAGCGAGAACGCGTGAGTCGGCTTGGTCAGCATCGCCGAGCCGGTCGCGAAGGCGAGGTTGCGCACGGCCTCGTCGTCGTCGGTCTGCGAGCGCAGCCAGGCGTCCCAGGAGATGGAGTCCCACTCGGCCGCGTTCGGGTGCTCCCACGGCCGGTCCGGGTCGATCTCGGCGACGAGGGCGTCGAGGATGCCGGTGATACGGGCGATCACGGCCTCGGTCTCCGCCGACACCGGGAACATCTCGCCCGTGAAGCGATGGGCCTTCCCGTCCGGGCCGACGTAGACGCTGTCACCCTCGCGGTACCGGCTGTAGGTCTCGAGCCCCAGCTCCTCGATCGTGTCCTTGAGGGCGTCCTGGTCGGGCGAGACCCACTGGCCGCCGATCTCCAGCATGGCGCCGTCGATCACGTCGGTCCACAGCCGGCCACCCACGCGGTCGCGGGCCTCCAGCACGGCGACCGACAGTCCGGCCTTCCGCAGGTCGTTGGCCGCCGTGAGCCCTGCCGCTCCGGCGCCCACGATCAGCACGTCGCGGGTGATCTCAGCCATCTGCAACTCCTTCGTCGTCGGGGGATGCGGGGGAAGAAGTACCGGTCGCGTCCCGAAATCCCCCGATCCGGGGACGCGACCGGACAGTGTGTCAGGCGCCGGCGAGCGCCTCGGCCACGACGTCGAGGCCCTCGTTCAGCAGCTCGTCGCCGATGGACAGTGGCGGGAGGAAGCGGATGACGTTGCCGTACGTGCCGCAGGTGAGGACGATGACGCCCTGAGCGATGCACGCCTTGGCCACGGCGGCCGTGAGCGCGGCGTCCGGAGCCTTGGTCTCCGGGTCCACGAACTCGGCCGCGACCATCGCGCCGTGACCGCGGACGTCGCCGATGCGGGCGTCCTCGGCCTGGAGAGCGGTGAGGCGGCCGATGAGGATCTCGCCGATCTCGCGGGCCCGCTCGATGACGCCGTCGTTCTCGAACACGTCGATCGCAGCCAGCGCCGCGGCACAGGCGATCGGGTTGCCGCCGTAGGTGCCGCCGAGGCCGCCGGAGTGCGAGGCGTCCATGATCTCGGCGCGACCGGTCACGGCCGCGAGGGGCAGCCCGCCCGCGATGCCCTTGGCGGTGGTGATGAGGTCGGGCTCGATGCCGAAGATCTCGCTGGCGAACATGTGCCCGGTGCGGGCGAAGCCGGTCTGCACCTCGTCGGCGATGAAGACGACGCCGTTCGCGCGGCACCAGTCGACGATCGCGGGGAGGAAGCCGTCGGCGGGGACGATGAAGCCGCCCTCGCCCTGGATGGGCTCGATGATGACGGCCGCGAGGTTGTCCGCGCCGATCTGCTTCTCGAGCTGGAGGATCACGCGGGCCGCGGCCTCGCCGCCCTCGAGTCCGTCGCGGAACGGGTAGGACATCGGCGCGCGGTAGACCTCGGGGGCGAACGGGCCGAAGCCGCTCTTGTAGGGCATCGACTTCGCGGTCAGCGCCATGGTGAGGTTCGTCCGGCCGTGGTAGCCGTGGTCGAACGCGACGACGGCCTGGCGTCCGGTGTGCTTGCGGGCGATCTTGATCGCGTTCTCGACGGCCTCGGCGCCGGAGTTGAACAGGGCGCTCTTCTTGGCGAAGTCTCCGGGGGTGACGCGGTTGAGCGCCTCGGCGACGCCGACGTACGACTCGTACGGCGAGATCATGAAGCAGGTGTGCGTGAACTGCGCGGCCTGCGCGGCGACGGCCGCGGCGACCTTCGGGTGCGCGTTGCCGACCGTGGTCACCGCGATGCCGGAGCCGAGGTCGATGAGCGAGTTGCCGTCGGCGTCGACGACCACCCCTCCCCCGGCCGCGACGGCGGCGACGGGCACGGTGTGTCCGACACCGGCGGCGACCGCGTCCGCCTTGCGGGCGAGGACCTCGGCCGACCGCGGGCCGGGGAGTTCCGTGACGAGGCGACGCTCCTGCGGGAGGTCGGGGCCGCCGAGGGGGACTGCGGGTGCTGCGGTGTCGAGGAGAGCCATGTCGCGAGCGTACGGCGGCAGCGGAGACGCCCGCATTCGCCGGGTCGTACAATCGGAGGATTGATTTCGCCGTCTCGTACAACCGGAGATCGCATGGCCCCCACCGATCCGCCCACGCTGTCCGCCCTGCTGCGGCGCCGTGATCTGGACCTGCGGCTCGTCTCCGCCGCCACCGACCTGCCGGACGGCGCACTCGACCGGCCGCTGCGCTGGGTGCACAGCTCGGATCTCGCGGACCCGACGCCCTTCCTCGCGGAAGACCTGGTGCTCCTGACCACGGGTACCCAGTTCGACGACGCGGACGCCATCCCGCCCTACGTCGTGCGCCTCGCCGAGCGCGGGGTGCTGGGGCTCGGGTTCGGCACCGACGTGCATCGCTCGGGAACGCCGGAGGAGTTGATCGCGGCGTGCGCCGACCAGGGCATTCCGCTGTTCGAGGTGCCGTACCGCACGCCGTTCATCGCCGTGGCCCGCGCGCACTCCGAGGCGATCGCGGCGCAGGCCTACGCCCGGCGCACCTGGGCGCTCGACACCCAGCGCGCCCTGGCCCTCGCCGCGCTCCGACCGCGCGGGCTGGACGCCATCGTCACCGAGCTCGGCCGTCGTCTCGGCGCCTGGGCCGGCATGTTCGACGCGGCGGGCGACCTGCTCGTCGCCCACCCCCGCGATGCGTTCTCGACGACTGTCCGGGAAGAGCTCGGGACGCGGGTCCAGGAGATCCTCGACCGCGGACTCGAGGCGGGGCAGTCCCTCACCCTCGAGGCGCACACCTTCATGCTCTTCACGGTGGGGCGGGGCGGGCACCTGCGCGGCGTCCTCGCCGTGGAGGCCGACGCCCTCGACCAGGAGGCCAGAGCCGTCGTCACGTCGGTCATCGCGATGGCCGGACTCGCGCGGGAGCAGAGCGAGCAGCTCACCCGCGGCCGTCGCCGCCTGCACACGCAGCTGCTGCGCTCGCTCCTGGGCGACGACCCCGGCCTCGCGCGCCGGGTGCTCGGGAGCCTCCCGCCCGCCCCCGTGGTGGTCGCCGTGACGGGAGACGCCCCGGCGGAGCCGCTCCTCGACTGGTGGGAGCGCCGGCGCCTCGACCACGGCACTCCCGCGTTCCTCGCCGATTCCGAGGACGGCGTCGTCATCTGCATCTCCGCGACCGACGAGCCGCTTCTCGACGATGTCGCCGCCCGCTTCACCGCCCGCGTCGGCGTCTCCGCTCCGGAGGGGTACGACGCCTTCTCCCGGGCACACGCGCAGGCGCTCGTCGCCCTCCGTCAGCCCGGCACGAGCGGCGCCGTCCGGTACGCCGACACGGTCGGATCCAGTCTGCTCACGGCACTGGCGACAGATGAGGCCCGGCTCGTCGCGGAGTCACGGCTCGCCCCGCTCCGGGAACACGACGCCGCCCACGGCACCGCGCTCGAACACGCGCTGCGCACCTGGCTCGACCACGACGCGCGGGCCGAGCAGGCCGCAGCCGCCCTGGGCATCCACCGCCACACCCTCCGCTCCCGGGTCTCCCATGCCGGCGCCCTCCTCGGGGCCGACCTGACGACCTTCCCCGCCCGGGCCGAGGTGTGGGCACTGCTGCAGACCGCCCGCGACTGACCCGGCCCCTTCCGTCCCCCTCTCCCCTCTCCCCCGCGCGACGCCTGCACGACCTCGCCGCGTATGCACGACGGATCGGCCCGCCAACTCGTGCACCCGGACCGGGATCGTGCCGCCGGAACCGGTCGGCCTGGGAGCGGGTCCGGGGTCGTCTCAGCCGGCAGAATCCGCCGCGACCGACCCGGCCCCATCCGTGCCCACCTCTCCCGCGACACCTGCACGACCTCACCACGTATGCACGACGGATCGCCCCGATGAGTCGTGCAGCCGGACCGGAATCGTGCCGCCGGAACGCGGAACTCGAACCACGAAACCGGAGTCGACGGGGCTCAGCGGGCGAGGAGCCGCCGGGAGGCGGCGACATCCGCGGCGGTGCGAGCGACGAGCTCCTCGACCCCATCGAAACGGAGGGTCGGCCGGAGCAGCGCGACGAGCTCAACCGACAGCCGCTGTCCGTAGAGGTCGCGGTCGACGTCGTGCAGGTGCACCTCGAGTCGCCGCGCCCGGTCGCCGCAGAACGTCGGGTTGGCCCCGACGCTCGCCGTCGCCTCCCACCGCCGGTCGTCATCGGGCAGCCGCGCCCAGGCCGCGTAGATGCCGTCGTCGGGCAGCAGCCGCTCGGGCAGGGCGAGGTTCGCGGTCGGGAAGCCGAGCAGTCGCCCGCGGCCGTCGCCGGGGACGACGAGGCCGGAGAGCACCGGGAGCGCCGGTCCGGTCACACGTCTGCGGCGGGCGAGATCGCGCGGTAGCGGCTCTGGTGGAACACGAGCGGCTCGACGTCGTCGAAGAGCGTCACGTCCTGGATCTCGTAGAGCGCGATCTCGTGGTCGCCGCCGTCGAACGTGCTGTGCAGGCGGCAGGTGAGCCAGAGCGCGGCGTCGTCGATCAACACGGCCCCGCCCTCCGAGCGATGCCAGGCATGGCCGCCGAACCGGTCCCCTTCGCGCGCGGACAGCGAGCGGCTGAGCGGCTCGTGGTGCGCCGCGAGGACGCTCATCCCCAGCTCCGGGACGGCTCGGAGCACCGGCCAGGTCTTCGAGGTGCGGGCGGCACTCACCGCGACGAGGGCGGGTTCCAGTGAGATCGAGGTGAAGGAGTTGACCGCCATGCCGACGGCTCGATCGTCGACGTGCGCGGCGAGCGCGACCACACCGGTCGGATAGACGGAGAAGGCGCGACGGAGAGCGCGGTCCCGCGGCAGGGCGTCGGTCACGGCAGTGGTCATCACGAAGTCCTTTCGTTAGTCAACTTTGACTAGTTTGAATCATATGCATTTTTGACCATGCAAACAACAGGTTTCGCGACACCGAGCCGTTAGCATGAAGCGCATGTCGACCACCCGCCTCGTCGTCCTCGGCGCTGTCAAGCAGTTCCAGCCCGTTCACGGCTACTTCCTCCGCCGCGAGCTCATGACCTGGCACGTCGACGAATGGGCGCACATCCAGCCCGGTTCGATCTACAACGCCCTCCGCGCACTCGAGGTCGACGGCTACGTGGCGGAGAGCGGCACCGAGACCGAGGGCAAGCGCCCGGCGCGCACCACCTACCGCATCACCCCGGCCGGCGAGGTGGAGCTGCAACGCATGCTGCGCGAGAACCTGTGGAACGTCGCGGCATTCGACACGCAGGCGATCATGACCGTGGCCTCGTTCATGTTCGTGCTCAGCCGGCAGGAGGTCATCGCCGGCCTCGAGCACCGCCTCATCAAGAGCGATGCCATCATCACGCAGAACGGCTTCGACGTGCAGGACACGCTGCGCTCGGAGACGACGCCGGAGTACGTCCGCGAGATCTTCGACCTCTCCACCGCCCGACTCACCGCCGAGAAGGAGTGGCTCCTGGCACTGCTGGAGCGGCTGCGCGCCGGGGCGTACACGTTCGCCGGCGAGACGGCGGAGACGACGGAGGCGGAACCCGCTCCCCCACGGTGACCTCGGAAGGCGCACGCACGGCGCACGGGACTCAGCGCCCGGCCACCAGAGCCTCCAGGGCCGCCACAGACAGCGCCGGCGTGGTCGCCCCGCGGTGTCGGGCGACGATCGCCCCCGCGGCACAGGCGCGCACGAGAGCGTGCTCGATGTCGCGCCCCTGGGCGAGCCCGGCGGCGAGGGCGCCGCAGAAGGCGTCCCCGGCCCCCGTCGTATCGACAGCGTCGATGCGGAAGGCCGCCACGTGCGCACCGGGCCGTCCCGGCCGATGCAGCGTCACCCCCGCGGCCCCCTCCGTGAGCACGATAGCTCCGGCACCCGCGCTGAGGAGCCGCTCGACGCCGCCGAGCTCCGCGCACTCGGTCTCGTTCACGACCAGCACGTCCACCTCCGGCAGCAGCGCGACCGCCGCCTCGTGCGCGGGGGCGGCGTTGAGGATCGTGCGCGCCCCCGCACCCCGGGCGGCCGCGAGGGCGGCAGCGACTGCGGCGAACGGCACCTCGAGTTGAGCGAGCACCACAGCCGCCCCGGCGATCCCGGCCAGGGCGTCCTCCGGAGTGAGCTCGCCGTTCGCCCCCGCCGCCACGAGGATGCTGTTGTCGCCGTCGTCGAAGGCCAGCACATGCGCGACCCCGGTCGGCGCGGACGCGGAGCGGCGGAGCACGGCGTCCACGCCCGCCTCCGTCAGCGCCGCCTCCAGCACGGCCCCCGCCTCGTCCGCTCCGACGACACCGCAGAACCGCGTCGAGGCTCCCGTGCGCGCCGCCGCGACGGCCTGATTGAGGCCCTTGCCACCGGGGAAGCGTCCCCCGGCACGACCGAGCAGCGTCTCTCCGACGCGGGGTGGGCGCGAGACCTCGACCACGAGATCGAGGTTCGCGCTCCCCACGACGGCGACGCCGGCGAAGGTCTCAGACACGGGCCATCGTCCGCCGGAACGACGAGCCCACGTGGGACTCGGCGAGCGCGGGCGTCGGGGTGCCCATCAGCCGTTCCCGCAGCGACTCCGGCTCGGCGGCGGGGTCGCTGATCGCCCCGCGCTCCTTGAGGATCGGCAGCACGTGCTCGATGAAGTCGGCGGTCGACGCCGGCGGGATCACGGGGGCGAAGAGGAAGCCGTCGAGGTCGGCGCCGTCGGCGAGCTCCATCATCCGGTCCGCCACCTGCTCCGGCGTGCCCACGATGGGCCGGGCGCCGACCCCGTGCGCGTGCCAGTCGCCCAGCACGTCGCCCACCGTCTTGTCGGCGAAGCGGGCGACCTGCGTCTGCGAGAGCTCGGTGCTGAGTTCTGACATCGGGGTGCTCGGGTCGTACGACGACAGGTCGAGCCCGGTGAACCAGGCGTAGGACGCCACGGTGACCTGGGGGTTCTGCGCGTCGGCGACCTCCGCGTACGTGCGGCGCGCCTCCTCCTCGGTGCTTCCGACGACCGCGGCGAACGCCGACATGATCTTCACCTCGTGCGCGCCACGGCCGTTCTTCACCGCCTCCTCGCGGATCGCCGAGGAGTGCGCACGGAGCTGCTCGACCGAGCCGCTCCCCACGAAGATCGCCTCGCCGTGCCTGCCGCCGAACTCGCGGCCGGCGGGCGAGGCCCCGGCCTGGAACAGCACCGGCGTGCCCTGCGGCGAGCGCTGCGTGTTGCCGTAGCCGTGCGAGCGGAAGTAGGGCCCGTCGTGCGCGATGCGGTGCACCTTGGCCGGGTCGGCGAAGCGGCCCGCCTTGTCACGCTCCAGGGCCCCTTCCTCCCAGGCCTCCTCCCACAGCTTGTAGACCACCTGCATGAAGTCGTCCGCCATCAGGTAGCGTTCGTCGTGCCCGACCATCGGCACACCGAAGCCCTGCACCGCGGTGTCGGCGGTGCCGGTGGTGACGACGTTCCAGCCGATCCGGCCGCCGGAAAGGATGTCGAGGGTGGCCAGGCGCCGGGCGAAGGAGTAGGGCGGCTCGAGCAGGGTCGACCCCGTGGCGACGAGGCCGAGGCGGGTGGTCTCCGGGATGAGCGCGGCGAGGATGATCGCCGGGTCGAGCCGCGGCAGGTCCAGGCCCTCGACCGAGCAGATGTCCGGGCGCTCACCGGCGACGTCGGCCCAGCCCCACGCATCGGCGAGGAAGAGGAAGTCGAAGCCCGCGTCCTCGACCAGGCGCGCGGTGTCGCGCCAGTAGTCGAGCTTGTCGAACAGGTAGCGCCGGTTGTCGGGGTGGCGCCAGGTCGCGGTGCCGGAGTCGTTGGCCTGGGCGTTCTCGAAGAGTCCGAGCCGCAGGGTCTTCACGGGGTGCTGAGCGGTCATGGCGGATGCCTTCCTGGGAGTGGGGGATGGTGTCGTTCGGAGTTTCCGGGCACGCCGGGGGAACCCGGGGGCGCAGGGGTCGCGCCCCCGGGACCGGGGGGGGTGGTGAGCTCAGCCCTTCGCGGTGACCTCGCCGTCGCTCCACCACAGGACGCGCCGGCGCACGACCGCGAGAAGCACGATGAGGAGCACCCCGAGCAGACAGAGCAGGGCGATGCTCGCCCAGGTCACGGGCAGGTTCGCCTGCGCAGCCGAGGTGGTGACGAGGGAGCCGAGACCGGCCTGCTGCCCTGCCGCGACGAACTCGGCCACGGCCGCGCCGACCACGGCGAGGGGCAGAGCGATCCGCAGACCGGCGAACACGTACGGCATGCTGCCGGGGAACCGCAGCTCGCGGAAGATCTCCCACCGCGAGGCGTGCAGCGTCGTGAACACGTCGAGCGCCTTCTGGTCCACGTCGCGGAGGCCCGCGAGCGAGTTCACGAGCATCGGGAAGAACACCACGAGGCCGGTGACGATGAACTTCGGCACCATGCCGAACCCGAAGGCGACGACGAGCGCCGGAGCGATCGCGACGATCGGCGTCACCATCACGATGATGACCAACGGCATGACGGCGCGCTCGATGATCTGGAACTCGGCCATCACGACCGCCAGGAGGAAGCCCGCGAGGATGCCGGCGGAGGCTCCGACGACGACCTCGAGCAGCGTCACGAGGAAGTTGGACCAGTACATGCCGGCGTCCTCGACGAGGCTGGCGCCGATGGCCTCCAGCGTCGGGAGGACGTACGGGTTGGTCCACGCCACGATCTGCCAGAGCAGGGCCGCGATCACGAACGTGATCAGGGTCGGGACCCAGGAACCCCAGCGGAGCCACCCGGGGATGCCGCGTCGGGGCTGCGCCTTCAGCCGGGCGGTGGCGAGGGTCGCGGTGGTGTCTCTCATCGTCAGCTCAGACATGGGCCTTCTCCGTCTGCGCGCGCAGCGCACCGCGCACGACTGCCTCCAGGTCGCGGAACTCGTCCGTCGCGTACGCCTCCTCGGTCCGCGGCCGCGGGAGGTTCACATCGATCACCTCGGCGATGCGTCCGGGGTGGGCGGCCATGACCACGATGCGGTCGGACAGCATGATCGCCTCCGGCACCGAGTGCGTCACGAACATCACGGCCTTGCGGTTCGACTGCCAGAAGTCCAGCAGGGCGATGCGCTGCAGGTCGCGGTTCATCTCGTCGAGGGCCGAGAACGGCTCGTCCATCAGCATGATGGCCGGATCGAACACGAAGGCCCTGGCGATCGCGGCGCGCTGCTGCATGCCGCCGGAGAGCTGCCCGGGGTACTTCTTCAACGCATGGCCGAGACCGAACGTCGACAGCAGCTCGGCCGGGTCACGGAGGGCGCGGTCGCCGTTGGCCCCGCGGTTGATCCGCACGGGGAGCTCGACGTTCTCGCGGACCGTCTTCCACGGCAGCAGCGCCGGGGACTGCGGGACGAGACCGATCTTCTTGTCGCGGGAGGCCGCCGTGACGCTCTCGCCGTCGATCGTGACGGTGCCGGAGTCGGCGTCGAGGAGTCCGGCGACCACCTTGAGCAGCGTGGACTTGCCGCATCCGCTGGGGCCGATCACCGACACGAACTCGCCCATGCCGATCGTGAGGCTCACGTCGTCGAGCACGGTCACCTGGGCTCCGTCGACGCCGAAGGCCTTCGAGACGTTCCTGACCTCGACGCCCGCCCCCTGTGCCGCGGTCATCACTTCTCCGCCCAGATGAGGGTGTCGCCGTCGTACAGGTCGGCCACGAGATCCGGGTCCATCATGTCGGCGATGGCGGGGAGGTCCTTGACATCGCCGTACTCCTGCACGATCTCGTACTCCGGCTGCCACATGTCTGCCGTCTGCACGCCGGGGTTGCCGCCCGCGCTCTCGCGCACCCAGGCCGACTCGACCTCCCACGTGCGGGCGAGCTGATCGCGCGGGAACGCCGCGCCCTGACCGTTCTCCTCCGCGAGGGCCGCCAGCATGTCGATGCACTCGTCCGCCTCGTCGAGGCAGAACTGCAGGGCCTTGAGGCTCGCGCGCATGAAGTCGGCCGCGACCTCGCGGTGCTCGTCGAGGAAGCGCGAGTTCACCTCCATGACGTTGTACGTGCCCTCGACGCCGAGGTCGGCGGGCAGGAACTCGCTGAACGGGAGGTCCTGCGCCTTGAGGGTCTGCGGCTGGTTGGAGGCGTAGCCGACGATCGCGTCGACCTGCTCGCGCACGACGACGGTCGGGTCGTAGTTGGTCATCTTCACCATCTCGACCTTCGAGACGTCGACGCCGGCCTCGTCGAGCATGGCCGAGGCGATGGGCGTGAGGTTGATGAAGTACCCCAGCGAGCCGCCTTCGAGGTCGGTGAGGTCGGTGAGCTTCTCATTGCCGAAGATCGAGAACGGCGGGGTCGTGCCGTACGTCGCGACCGCGGTGAGGTTCTTGCTGTTCGCCGCGGCGAGCATCACATCGGAGGCGGAGCCGAGCGCGGTGAACTGCGCCTGCCCCGAGGCGACGAGCTGCTGCCCGTTCGCGCCGGAGGCGTTGATCTCCACGTCGAGGCAGAGGTCGTCGAAGTAGCCCAGCTCCTTCGCCAGGAACACGTCGAGCTGCCCGGCGCTGGCGGAGTAGCCGTAGCCGGAGATGTAGGTGATGGTGCCGGCATCCTGGTTGCGCTGGCAGGCGTCGCTGCCGCCCGCGCTCGTGGGGGCGGTATCGCCGCCGGGCGCCGGCGAGGAGCATGCTCCGAGCGTCAGCGTGGCGGCGAGAACGCACGTCAGGGTGGCAGTGGTGCGGAATCGGGTTTCCGCAGAGGAAGTAGCCATGAGGGTCCCTTCTCGGCCGTTCGTCATTGATGGCTCGATGAAAGTAACATAGTCAATCTTGACTAAGCAAGATCAAACTAACTTCCCCTGCACGATCCGGCGACGGATGCACGATTCACCCGCCCCTCGGGTCGTGCACGCGGAACACCGTCGTGCAGGCGGGGCGGAGGTGGGCCGGGGTGGCGCGGGGTCAGGCGGGGGTCGAGCGGAGGGGCCAGGCGGGCCACCAGCCGTCGTCGAGCCCGCGCAGCAGGACGGCCGCGCGCTCTCGCGCCTCCGCGGGCGCCTCCGGGGCGGGGCCTGAGCTGCTCTCCCGCCGCTCGCCGTCCGGTGACCGGACCTCCGTGTACAGCCACGCACGGTGACCGACGGGGTACTTCTCCCGGAAGCCGCCAGCGGCGATCGACAGCACGATCCGCTCCAGCTCGTCCGCCGCGGTCTCGGCGGTCTCATCGCACGCATCGCAGATGCACGACGGCACGATCGCGTGGAACAGGGCGCCGGCCTCGACGCAGACGGAGGGAACGGCCGGCGTGATCGTGATCTGCGCACCGCGCGCCGGTGCGAGCACGATGCGCTCCGTCGCGCCCTCCCCCGCCTCTCGCCGCACATCGACCTCGTACTCGCGGGAGAGGTGCTCGACGAGCGCGTCGACCACGAGGGAGAGCGGTGCGAAGCGCTCCGGGTGGGACTCGCGGGAGTACGACTCCTCCGGCGCGATGCCGTCGGGCCAGCGGTGTCCGTAGCGGATGACCTGGCCGCTCTCGTCATGGAAGTCCAGCAGCGGGAGAGCAGGCCGGACGTACGCGCGCGCCGGGACGACGACCGCAGGAGCGGAGTCCTCCGCGGACAGCGCCCTCATCTCCTGGTCATCGAGGTCGTCCTGCTCCCACGACGCGAGCATCTGCAGGAACGCGTCCCGCTGCTCGGGCTGCTGGACCATCCCCTGCACGAGCCCCGCGACCGGGATCGAGAGGGTGTTGGTCCCGATCTCCGGCTCGCCCGTCATCCTCCATGTCGCGGCCGGGTGCACGACCGCGATGACGTTCCCCACGAACCGCGCCGCCGCCGTGGCCAGCCTCTCGCTTTCCAGCGCCTCTGGATGACCGGCGACGAAGTCCCACGTCGCCCCGAGGTCGACGGCGAGCACTGCGGGGTCGGCCCCCTGGCCCCACGCGAACTCGGCGAAGGGCTCGAAGCCGTCGACGAAGCGGACCGGCCCCGGAGCATCCGCCTGCGGGGGCATCCACAGGATCGCGGCGGCACCCGCCTCGGGCATCGGGCCGAAGGGACCGGGGAAGACAGCACTGCTCATCGACCGAGCGTACCGAGTGGGATCACCGCGGCGCGTGGGACTCCAGGAACTCGTACACGTCGGTGGTGTCCACGCCCGGGAAGGCTCCCGTGGGCAGAGTCGCCAGCAGCGTGCGCGGGGTCTTCACGTTGGGCCAGGAGTTCTCGCGCCACCGCTCCTCCAGCTCGGCGGGAGCCCGACGACAGCACACCTCGACCGAGTGCTTCGAGACGCCGCGGTGCGGGGTGTCCCTGCCGACGAACCACCTCGTGTCGTCGAACCGTACCCCCACGCTCACCGAGTGCAGGCCCTCGCTCGACGCCTCCACGCGGGCGGTGCACCAGTAGGTGCCGTTGCCGGTGTCGGTGTACTGGTAGTACGGGTTGAAGCGGTCATCCTCGTCGAAGACCACCCGCGAGGTCCACCGGCGACAGCACATCTGCCCCTCGATGGCGCCGAGGCGGTCGGTCGGGAAGTTCACGTCGTCGTTCTCGTACGCCTTGGTGATCGTGCCCGACTCGTGCACCTTGAGGAAGTGGACGGGGATGTCGAGGTGCCGTGTGGCGAGGTTCGTGAACCGGTGCGCCGCCGTCTCGTACGACACCGAGTACGCATCCCGGAGGTCTTCGATGGAGATCGCGCGCCGCTGCTTCGCGTCCTTCAGGGCGGGGACGACGTCGGCCTCCGGCATCAGCAGGGCGCCGGTGAGGTAGTTCGTCTCGACGCGCTGCCGGAGGAACTCGGCGTAGCTGCGCGGCTCGGCGTGCCCCAGGATGCGGCTCGACAGCGCCTGCAGCACCGCGGTGCGCGCATCGCCCTTCGCCGGCACGCTGCTCGACAGGTACAGCCGGCCGTTGGCGAGGTCGGCGACGCTGCGGGTGGTCTGCGGCAGATCGGGCGCGTAGTGGAGGGTGAAGCCGAGGTGCGCCGCGATCTCGGACGCGGTGCGCTGGGTCAGCGGTCCGCCGGGATGGCCGACGGCCGCGAGGATCTCGGCCGCCTTCGCCTCGAGGTCGGCGAAGTGGTTGTCCTGGCGGCGCATCAAATGTCGGAGCTCCACGTTGGCACGCCGGGCCTCCTCGGGCGTCGCGGCGCGCTCGTCCTTCAGCCGGTCGATCTCACCCTGCAGGGCGAGCAGCGCCTTCAGCGCCTCCGTCGGCACGCTCTTGGCGATGCGGAACGGCGCGATGCCCAGCGCCTGGAACGTCTGCCCCTTCATCGCGCGCTCCAGGGCGATCTCGATCGCGCTGCGCTCGTCGAGCGGCTCCCCGGAAAGCAGCGCGTCGATGGTCACCCCGAGCGCGCGGGCGATGGCCTGCAACTGCGTGAGCTTCGGCTCGCGCTTGCCCGTCTCGATCATCGACAGCTGGCTCGGCGCCCGATCGACCGCGGCGGCGAGCTCCTCGAGCGTCAGGCCCCGTGCTGTGCGCAGCTGGCGGATGCGTCGGCCGACGGTGAGGGCGTCGGTGTCTTCCGCGGTGTCGTCCATGTCGGCTCCTCTCAGCCCGCCGTCCGCGTCGGTGCGGGATCGGGAACGCTCCGCGCGAGGCCTTGCCGGGATCCTTTTTGATCTCGCCAGGCCGGGCGAGCGGGGCGTGAGCGCTGAGTCTGTCACGAAAACAGAAAATCGCGCAAACTTCTCCTGGATTCGGCGAGGGAGAGCGGGAAACTTCACACAGAGTGGAGGCACGCCATCGGCACCGACGCCGATTCCCATCCGAGGAGACACCATGACGAACACCGTAGCGACCCCCACCCCGCGCCCCGCCGGCCTGCGCGCCGGAGACCAGGTCCAGACGGCCGCGGAGCTTCAGGAGATCTGGGACACCGACCCGCGGTGGGACGGCGTCGAGCGCACCTACTCCGCGGAGGACGTCATCCGCATCCGCGGCTCGGTCCGCGAGGACGCCACCCTCGCCCACCGCGGGGCGGAGAACCTCTGGAACCTCCTGCACACGGAGGACTACATCCGGGCTCTCGGCGCCTACACCGGAGGCCAGGCCGTGCAGCAGGTGCGCGCCGGGCTGAAGGCCATCTACCTCTCCGGCTGGCAGGTCGCCGCGGACGGCAACCTCGCCGGACAGACCTACCCCGATCAGTCGCTCTACCCCGCGAACTCGGTCCCGGCGGTCGTGCGCCGCATCAACAACGCCCTGCTCCGGCAGGACCAGCTCGAGCACGCCGAGGGTGAGATCACGCAGGACTGGCTCGCGCCCATCGTCGCCGACGCCGAGGCCGGATTCGGCGGACCGCTGAACGCCTACGAGCTCGCGCAGTCCCTCATCCAGGCCGGCGCCGCGGCCATCCACTGGGAGGACCAGCTGGCGAGCGAGAAGAAGTGCGGCCACCTCGGCGGGAAGGTGCTCGTGCCCACGCAGCAGCACATCCGCACGCTGAACGCGGCCCGTCTCGCGGCGGACGTCGCCGGCGTGCCGACCGTCATCATCGCCCGCACCGACGCCCTCGCCGCCGATCTGCTCACGAGCGACGTCGACGAGCGCGACCGGGAGTTCACCACCGGCGAGCGCACGTCCGAGGGCTTCTACCGGATCCGCCCGGGCATCGAGTCGGTCATCAGCCGCGGCCTCGCGTTCGCCCCCTACGCCGACCTGCTCTGGGTCGAGACCGGGGAGCCCGACATCGCGCTGGCCCGGGAGTTCGCCGCGGCGATCCACGCACAGTTCCCCGGTAAGCTCCTGGCCTACAACTGCTCGCCGAGCTTCAACTGGAAGCGCCACCTGTCGGACGCCGAGATCGCGACGTTCCAGCAGGAGCTGGCAGACCTGGGCTACAAGTTCCAGTTCATCACCCTGGCCGGGTTCCATGCCCTGAACCACTCCATGTTCGACCTCGCCCGCGGTTACGCCGAGCGCGCCATGAGCGCTTACGTCGAGCTGCAGGAAGCCGAGTTCGCCGCCGAGGCCGGCGGCTACACCGCCACCAAGCACCAGCGCGAGGCGGGCACCGGTTACTTTGACGTCATCTCCACCGCGCTCAACCCCGACAGCGCGACCCTCGCCCTGGCCGGCTCCACCGAGACCGCCCAGTTCCACTGATTCTCCGCCGAGACCCCCAGTTCTCGTCGAGACCCCGCCCCGCACACGCCGGGAGCCCGGGGTCTCGACGACAACCCGGGGGCTCGGCACAAGGCAAAGGACACGATCATGACCACCGCACCGATGCAGACGACCCGACAGGGACCCGCGATCGAGATCGCCGGGCCCATGCGCGACCGTTACGACGAGATCCTCACCCCGGAGGCGCTCGCCTTCCTCACCGAGCTCCACCACCGATTCGCCTCCCGCCGCCATGACCGGCTGGCCGACCGGATGCGTCGCCGCTTCGAGATCGGCAACGGGCACGACCCCCAGTTCCGCGAGGACACCGCGCACATCCGTCAGGACTCCACGTGGCGGGTCGCCGGCGCCGGCCCCGGACTCGAAGACCGCCGCGTCGAGATCACCGGACCTACCGACCCGAAGATGACGATCAACGCCCTCAACTCCGGGGCTCGCGTCTGGCTCGCCGACCAGGAGGACGCCACGAGCCCCACCTGGAAGAACGTCATCGAGGGGCAGCTGTCTCTGCGCGACGCGATCCGCGGCGAGCTCGCCTTCACCTCCCCCGAGGGCAAGGAGTACCGCGTCACCGCCGAGCGCACCCCCACCATCGTGATGCGCCCGCGCGGGTGGCACCTGCCGGAGAAGCACCTCTCCTTCATCGACCGCGCCGGCCGCCGCACCTCGGCTTCCGGATCGCTGGTCGACTTCGGC
Source organism: Microbacterium sp. HSID17254 (assembly GCF_003989315.1). Taxonomy (NCBI): domain Bacteria; kingdom Bacillati; phylum Actinomycetota; class Actinomycetes; order Micrococcales; family Microbacteriaceae; genus Microbacterium; species Microbacterium sp. HSID17254. Next base: position 104,047 of record NZ_RBLT01000006.1, on the reverse strand, counting down.
CTCTACTTCCTGCACAACGCGCAGGCGCTGATCGAGGGCGGACGCGGACCGTACTTCTACATCGCGAAGCTCGAGTCCAGCGAAGAGGCGAAGCTGTGGGACGACGTGTTCTCCTTCAGCGAGGAGTACATCGGCATCCCGCACGGCACCATCCGCGCGACCGTGCTCATCGAGACCCTGCCCGCCGCGTTCGAGATGGACGAGATCCTGTACGAGCTGCGCGACCACTGCGCGGGCCTCAACGCCGGGCGCTGGGACTACATCTTCTCCATCATCAAGAACTACCGCGGCCGCGGCGCCCGCTTCGTGCTCCCCGACCGCAGCGAGGTCACGATGACGGTGCCGTTCATGCGGGCGTACACCGAGCTGCTCGTGCAGACGTGCCACAAGCGCGGCGCCTTCGCGATCGGCGGCATGAGCGCGTTCATCCCGAACCGCCGCGACCCCGAGGTGACGGCACGCGCGGTCGAGAAGGTGTCGGCCGACAAGAAGCGCGAGGCCGGCGACGGCTTCGACGGCACCTGGGTCGCCCATCCGGACCTGATCCCGACGGCGCAGGCCGAGTTCGACGCCGTGCTCGGAGACCGCCCGAACCAGATCGACCGTCAGCGTGACGACGTGCACGTGGAGGCGCGCGACCTGCTCGACCTGCACATCGGTCGGCCGATCACGGCGCAGGGCGTGCGGGACAACGTCTCGGTGGCCATCCGCTACCTGGAGGCCTGGCTGCGCGGGCTCGGCGCCGTGGCGATCGACAACCTCATGGAGGATGCCGCGACCGCGGAGATCAGCCGCTCGCAGGTGTGGCAGTGGATCCACCAGGACCGCACCACGCAGGACGGCACGCCCATCACGGTCGAGTACGTCGAGGGGCTGATCGGCGAGGTGCTGGACGAGGTCGAGCGACGCGAAGGCGACCGCTTCGACGACGCCGCCGAGATCTTCCGCGAGGTCGCCCTCCGCGAGGAGTTCCCGACGTTCCTCACCCTGGGCGCCTACAGCCGGTTCCTGGTCGACGAGGACTGACGATGCCGGGATGCCGCGGGCCGCGAGGTCCGCGGCATCCTCTCGTCCCACCCGGCCCGCACGCTCCCTGCCGGGCGTAGCCTGGAGCCATGAGCGCCGTATGGGACAGCATCGCCGAGGAGTTCCTGCACCTGTACCCGCGGGGGCGACGGCTGGTCGCGGTCGCCGGGGCCGACGCCGAGCGTTCGCGCGCGGCCGCGGATGGCCTGGCCGCCGCTCTCACCGCTGCCGGCCAGACCGTCGAGCGCGCACACACCGCCGACGGGGAGGAAGCCGCTCTCCGCACCGACGTGGTCGGGCCGTTCCGCGCCACCGACAGCGACGCCGTGCTCCTCGTGTCCGGACCGGGCGCGATCGTGTCGCCGAGCGCACGCGGGATGTGGAACTACGTCCTCTGGCAGCTCGCCGGAGACGAGCCCCCGCACACCGCGGCGAACGCCCTCGTCGACGTGACCGATCCGGCCCATCCCACCCGACGCTTCGCCGACTACTGCGCCGTCCCCTCCTCGTTCGAGACCTGAGTCGCCGCGCGCCGACTCAGTGGAACGATGCGGCGACCGAGTTGCGGTGGTAGTCGAACACGATGCTCGTGCGGGTCGATGCCACGCTGCTCTGCGCGGACAGGTGCTCGAGCACGAACTCGCGCATCTCCGATGAGTCGGCGACCGCGATGTGCAGGAGGAAGTCGTCGTCCCCGCCGAGGAAGAACACCTGGATCACCTGCGGCAGGGCACGCACGCGGTCCGCGAACTCCACGATGCTCTCCCGCCGGGCGGCCGGGCGCAGGCTGACGCCGATGATCGCCTGGAGTCCGGCGCCGAGCTCGCGTTCGTCGACGCTCGCGTGGAACCCGGTGATGACCCCGCGCTCGATCAGCCCGCGCAGGCGTGCGTGTGCCGTCGACGGGGCGACTCCCAGTCGTCCGGCCAGCTCGGCGTTCGTCATCCTGCCGTCGGCGGTGAGGAGCTGCACGATCCGCGCGTCGGTGGGGTCGAGCGCGGGAGCCCGAACGCTGTTCGGCTCGGATGACGCGGCGGCGGTGGTCATACGAAGCATTATTCAGGATTCGAGCCTTCACCGAAGAGTCTTCATCGAATCTGTCGATGTCTCGACGTTTCTGCGATCCTTGTCTGCACCCTGCGCCCCGACACCTGGAGGATCGATGAAGATCGGCGTCCCGACCGAAGTCAAGAACAACGAGAACCGCGTCGCCCTCACCCCGGCCGGCGCCGATCGGCTCGTGCGGGAAGGGCACCGCGTGCTCGTGCAGTCGGGAGCCGGCGTCGGGTCGAGCATCGATGACGACGCGTACCGCGCGGCCGGTGCCGAGATCGTCGCGACCGCCGCCGACGCGTGGGGCGAGGCCGACCTCCTCATCAAGGTCAAGGAGCCCGTGGCCGAGGAGTACGGCTTCCTCCGTCCCGACCTCACGCTCTTCACCTACCTCCACCTCGCGGCCGATCGCCCGCTGACCGAGGCGCTCGTCGCGGCCGGCACGACCGCCGTCGCCTACGAGACCGTGCAGCTGCCGGATCGCACCCTGCCGCTGCTCGTGCCGATGAGCGAGATCGCCGGCCGCCTCTCCGTCATCATGGGGTCCCACTCGCTGCTGCGCTCGCAGGGCGGCCGCGGCATGCTGCTGGGTGGCATCGCCGGCACCCCGCGGGCGAAGACCGTCGTGATCGGCGGCGGCGTCGCGGGCGAGCACGCCGCCGCGAACGCGCTCGGACTCGGCTCCAAGGTCACCGTCGTCGACGTGGCGCTCCCCCGCCTGCGCGAGCTCGAGCACCGCTACGGCGGTGCTCTGGAGACGCGCGCCTCCAGCCGGTACGACATCGCCGAGGAGCTGACGACGGCGGACCTCGTGATCGGCTCGGTCCTCATCCCCGGCGCCGCGGCCCCCAAGCTGGTGACCGACGACATGGTCGCGGCCATGAAGCCGGGGTCCGTGCTCGTCGACATCGCGATCGACCAGGGCGGCTGCTTCGAGGGCTCCCGTCCGACCACGCACGACGACCCGACCTTCGCGGTGCACGACTCGATCTACTACTGCGTCGCGAACATGCCGGGCGCCGTTCCGACGACCGCGACCCGGGCGCTGACGAACGCCACCCTCCCCTACGTCTCGGCGATCGCGGCCAAGGGCTGGGAGCGGGCGGCCTCCGACGACGCTGCCCTCGCGAAGGGGCTCAACGTGCAGGGGGGACGCATCACCCTGGACGCCGTCGCCCAGGCGCACGGCCTCACGACCGACTGACCTGCCGAACCCGAAAGAACCTCGGATCTTGGCGTCATCCCACACCTCCCCCGCCGTATCGACCCGAGTACGCTCGTAACCGTGACCGAACGCGCTCCTCTCTCCCGCAAGCTGTCCGCCATCGCCGAGTCCGCGACCCTCAAGGTCGACGCCAAGGCCAAGGCCCTCAAGGCCGAGGGCAAGCTCGTCATCTCGTATGCCGCGGGCGAGCCCGACTTCGCCACGCCGCAGTTCATCGTGGATGCGGCGGCCGAGGCACTGGCCGACCCCGCGAGCTACCGGTACACCCCCGCTCCCGGGCTGCCGGCGCTGCGCGAGGCGATCGCCGCCAAGACGCTCCGCGACTCCGGGCTCGAGGTCTCCCCCGGCCAGATCATCGTCACCAACGGCGGCAAGCAGTCGGTGTACCAGGCGTTCCAGGCCGTCGTGAACCCCGGCGACGAGGTGCTGCTGCCGGCCCCGTACTGGACGACCTACCCGGAGGCGATCCGTCTCGCCGACGGCACGCCCGTCGAGGTCTTCGCCGGCGCCGACCAGGAGTACAAGGTGACCGTCGAGCAGCTCGAGGCCGCCCGGACCGACCGCACGACGGTCCTCGTGTTCGTGTCGCCGTCGAACCCCACCGGCTCGGTGTACACGGCCGAGGAGACGAAGGCCATCGGCGAGTGGGCGGTGGAGCACGGCATCTGGATCATCAGCGACGAGATCTACCAGAACCTCACCTACGAGGGCGTCAAGGCGACCTCGATCGTGGAGGCCGTGCCGGAGGCCGCGAACCAGACGATCCTCGTCAACGGGGTCGCCAAGACCTACGCGATGACCGGCTGGCGCGTGGGCTGGATGGTGGGTCCGGCCGACGCCATCAAGATCGCCGGCAACCTGCAGTCGCACCTCACGAGCAACGTGAACAACGTCGCGCAGAAGGCGGCGATCGCGGCGCTCAACGGCCCGCAGGACGAGGCCGAGAAGATGCGCGAGGCCTTCGACCGCCGCCGCCAGCTCATCGTGTCGGAGCTGTCGAAGATCGACGGACTCGTGGTCCCGAACCCGCTCGGCGCGTTCTACGTCTACCCCGACGTGCAGGGCCTGCTCGGTCGCACCTGGGGTGGCGTGACCCCGACCACCTCGCTGGAGCTCGCCGACCTCATCCTCGACCAGGCCGAGGTCGCGGTCGTCCCCGGCGAGGCGTTCGGTCCGTCGGGCTACATCCGCATGTCGTACGCGCTCGGTGACGACCAGCTCCTCGAGGGCGTGCAGCGCCTCCAGCGTCTGTTCTCCTCCTGACCCGAGACCCCGCTTTACCGCCGAGACCCCCTCGTACCTGCGCAGGTTCGAGGGGGTCTCGGCGTGAACGCGGGGTTTCGGCGAGGGAGGCGGTCAGTCCTCGGGGTGGAAGCCGATCAGCCAGCGGATGCCGTAGCGGTCCACCAGCGTGCCGTCGAAATCTCCCCACGGGCGCTGTTGCAGCGGGTCGATGACGCGGCCGCCGGCGGAAAGCTCGTCGTACCAGCGGGTCAGCGTTCCGGGGGCGGCGGTGCCGAGGAGCGAGAGGAACATCCCGCTCATCTGGACCGCGTCGTCATCGGCTCCCGCGTCGGCCCCGGCGAGTTCGACCAGCCCGCTGAGCTGTCCGTGCGCGACGGCATCGCCCGGACCGTCGTGACGACCCGCGCTCGCGTAGTCCATCAGCTGGAGCTCGCCGCCGAAGACGTCGCGGTAGTGGCCGAGCGCTTCGGCGGCGTTGCCGGGGAACAGCAGGTACGGGATCAGTCCGCTCATCCCGCGAGCGTAGTCCGCGGCAGCCCCCGGCGGCCACCCGCCGGGGACGACGAACGGCCGCCACCCGGAGGCGACGGCCGTTCATAGGAGCGCGGTCAGGAGACCGGGATCACCGCGTACAGGATCCAGGTCAGCGCGAAGCCGGCCACGCCCAGCACCGTCGTGAGCGGCGTCCACGTGCGCAGACCGTCCTTGACCGAGAGGCCCAGGTATCGCGTGACCACCCAGAATCCGGAGTCGTTCACGTGGCTGAGACCGAGGCCGCCGTAGCCGATGGCGACCGCGAGCAGCGCGGTGTGCACGGTATCGAGCCCCATCGCGGAGACCGACGGCAGCAGGAGCCCCGCGGTGGTGGCGATCGCGACGGTGGCGGACCCCTGGGCGGCACGCATGATGAGGGAGATGAGGAAGGCCGCGAGGAGCAGGGGCATGCCGCTGGACGCGAGCACCTCGGCGACCGCTCCACCGATCCCGGTCTCCGTGAGGATGCGGCCGAAGGCACCACCGGCACCCGTGACGAGGATGATGACGGCGGCGGCCGGCAGCGCCGACTCCATGACCTCGCCGAGATGGGAGGCCGACCAGCCGCGGCGCACGCCGAGCAGGTACATCGCGGCGGCGATCGCGACCATGAGGGCGAAGATCGGCTGACCGACCATGCTGAGGAATCCGTTCCAAAACGTGCCCGCCTCGAACAGCGGCGCGACCGCGGTGCCGAGCATGATGAGCACGAGCGGCAGGAGGATGAGGCCGAGGACGGTGCCTGCGCCCGGCGCCTTCTCGCCCTCGCCGAGTCCGCCGGTGAGCGTCGACTTCTCCGTCCCGAAGTTGTCGTACATCTCCTTCGTGGCCGCGAGCATCGCGAACTCGCGGGTGTTGATCCACTTCGCCACCAGGTAGGACAGCACGCCGAGCGGCACGGAGATCGCGAGGGAGAAGATCGTGACCCAGCCGATGTCGGCACCGAGGATCGCCGAACCGCCGACGATGCCCGGGTGCGGAGGCACCGCGACGTGCACGGCGAGCATGATGCCCGCGACCGGCAGGCCGAACTTGATCGGGTTGAGACCGGCCACCTTCGAGAAGGCGAACACGATGGGGATGAGGATGATGAAGCCGGCGTCGAAGAACACCGGGATCGCCAGGATGCCGGCGGCGATGACGAGCGCGATGCCGACGCGCTTCGGGCCCAGCCAGCTGGTGAAGCGTCCGGCGAGCGACTCGGCGCCGCCGGACAGCTCGATGATCTTGCCGAGCATCGAGCCGAGGGCGACGAGCACGGCCACCGAGCCGAGGGTGCCGCCGACACCGGCGATGATCGCCTGGATGACGCCGAGCTGCTCGGGGGTGTCGCCGTCGGCGGGGATCGTGGTCAGCGGCAGGCCTGCCGCGATGCCGACGATGATCGACACGAGGATGAGGGCGTAGAACGCCTGCATCTTGAACCGGATGATGAGCAGGAGCAGCAGGCCGAGGCCTGCCAGGCCGATCAGGATGAGGATCGGAAGAGGAAGCATCTCTGGATCTCTTCTTTCAGTGAGGGCGCGACGTCGCGCTCAGGACAGTCGTTCGGGTGCGACGACGCGGATGACGGCGGAGTCGTCCAGGGCGCCGAGGCCCTGCGCTTCGCCGAGGAGGAACAGCTGCTCGGCCGCGGCGGCGACCGGCGTGGACAGGTGCGCCCGGCGGGCGGCGTCGCCGACGATGCCGAGGTCCTTGACGAAGATGTCGAGGCGGCTGAGCACCTCGGCGCCTTCCTCGTCGTAGGCCTGCAGGGCGCGCGGACCGCGGTTGCCGAGCATGAAGGAGTTCGCGGCACCGGCCGTCAGCGCGTCCAGCGTGCGGGCGCGGTCCAGTCCGAGGGCGTCGGCGAGCGCGAGCGCCTCCGCGGCCGCGGCGATGTGCACGCCGCAGAGGAGCTGGTTGACGGTCTTCAGCGCCTGGCCGTCCCCGGGCTTGTCGCCGACGATGGACAGCGTCGAGGCGAGCTGGTCGAGCACGGGCCGCGCGGTCTCCAGAGCGGTCGGGGTGGCGCCGACGACGATGAGGAGGTCGCCCTCCCCGGCACGGACCGGCCCTCCGGACAGCGGAGCGTCGACGAGCTGCGCACCGTGCGCGGCGAGCTGGGCGGCGATCGCATCGATGCCGTCCGTGCCCACCGTGCTGGTGAGGATCACGACCGCGCCGTCGGCGAGGTGCGGGGCGAGCCCGTCCTCACCGAAGAGCAGCGCCTCGAGCTGCGCGCCGGTGCGGACGGCGACGAGCACCGCGTCGGCACCGTCGACGGCGTCGGCCGCGGACGCCGCCGGCGTGACACCCGCCTCTGCGGCGAGGGCGATGCGCTCGGCGGCGATGTCGAAGCCGCGCACCGCGAAGCGCTCGGCGAGGCGGGTGGCCATCGGCAGCCCCATGGCGCCGAGTCCGATGACAGCGACGGTGGATGTCATGAGTGTTCTTCCGGGTTGTTTCCATCGTCGCCTGCGAGCGTGGCGACGACCGTGACGAGGGAGTCCGCGTCGCCGACGTTGCCGGCGAACACGACGTACGGGATGCCGACCGCGGGGCCGGTCTCCGGCTGCCACAGCGAGACGAGGCCGGGCAGCATCGGACCGAGCACGGTGGCCCGGCGGATTTCGAGGGCCTCACTCGCGACATCGCTCGACGTGATGCCGCCCTTCGCGATGACGAAGCGGGGCGGAGCGATGGCGAGCACCCGACGCACGAGCTCCACCACGCCGCCGGAGATGCGGCGGGCGATCGCCAGGCTCTCGTCGCCGTCGGCGCCCGTGATGAGTTCGCGGGTGGTGTGCACGATCACGGTCCCCGTGGCGAGCGCTTCGGCGACGGCGTGCGCCTGCGTCTCGAGATGGGACTCGCGGTCGGGGCCGACGAGGGCGCGCACGTCGAGTTCGACCGTGCGGGTGCGGGGCCGCGCCGCCGTGAGGGCTTCGAGCTGGGCGGTGGTGAGCGGCACGTGGCTTCCGACGACCACGAGACCGCCGCGATCGTGCGCGAAGGGGATGTCCTCCGCCCGCACCGGCTCGGCGATCTCCTGTCCGATGTGCGCGCGCACGTAGGGCGGACCGACTCGGAGGAGCACGTCGCGGTCCCGCAGGCGGTGCAGCGCGAGCGCGACGACGCGCATGTCCGATTCCTCGACCACGTCGACCACAACGACCGTGCCGTCGGCCAGCGCCTCGAGGAATCCGGCCACGGCGTCCACCCCGGCGCGGATGGTGCGGATGTCGAGACCCGCGACCGCAGACGCCGGGATGCGTCCGCCGGTCTTCTCGGCGACCCACTCGCGCAGGTCGGAAGAGGCGTAGCCGAAGGTCGCGTCCGCCGCGAACGGCGTCTCGCCGACCGGGGTGGCCTCGCCGTCGGTCACCCAGTAGTGCACAGAGTCGACCGTGATGCGCCCGGCGTCCGGGAATGCGGGGACGAGCAGGGTCAGCGCGGGGGCGTGGCCGGTGCGGGATCCGATCTCCGCGGAGAGGACATCGGTCTCGAGCGGGAAGTGGCCGCGCAACGTCGAGTCGCCCCGGGAGACGAACGTCACGCGCCGCCCCTGGGCCTCGGCGGCGGCGAGGGCCACGTCGACGATCTCGCGATTGCGGGCGGCCGCGGCCTCCTCGTCGAGGGACCGGGTGTTCGTGAGCACATAGACGGCGGCGGCGCCGGTCGCGAGCGCCTCGTCCAGGTCGGCGCGCTCCCATCGGGTGAGGACCGGGAGGTTCGCGACCGACTGCGTGCCGGTCGGGTCGTCGTCGAGGACGAGGAGCACGTCGGCGGGGTCGACCTCGGTGCGGACGTCGGCCGCGGTGACGGCGACGGGTGCAGGCAGGGGGGCCAGCAGGTCGTCGATGTGCACACGAACTCCTTCGTTCCGGAAGATGGCCCGTGGTGGGGGCCACGGGCCAGGGGAATCTGCATCGTTATCCGATATCAGATAACGATGAGCGTACCTCACGATCACCGTCCCTCCAAACCGACGGAGAGCGTACTGCTCAGCGCCCGTGGACGTAGTGCAGCAGGTCGTCGCGGGTCTGGCGCATGTGGCTGCGCATGGCCTGGCGGGCAGCCGCACCGGACCCGGTCCGCATCGCGTCCAGCACCGCCGCATGCTCCTCCAGCGCGTGCTCCCGGATGTCCGGGATGGCGCTCGTCTCGCTGCGGGTCGCCTGCAGCATCGTCGTCAGCGGGCGCATCAAGGCCACGAGGATGCGGTTCTCCGCCGCGCGGATGATCACGTCGTGGAAGGCGAGGTCAGCGGCCACGAAGGCGTCCACGTCGGCCCGCTCGTGCGCCGCCTGCATCTCCTCGAGGAGCGCGGCCATCTCGGCGAGGTGCTCCTCGGTGCGCCGACCCGCCGCGAACTCCGCCGCCCCGGTCTCGAACATCATGCGCATCTCGAGCATCTCCAGCGAGGAGCGCTCTCGGGCGCCTGCGCTCTGGGCGTGCCGGACGACCGCGTCGAGGCCCGTCCACTCGTCGGTCGGCGCGATGCGGTGTCGGGTGCCGGGCACCGCGACGATCACGCCCTGCGCCTGCAGGAGGCGGACGCCCTCGCGCATCGTGAGGCGGGAGACCCCGAACTGCTCCGCGAGCTCCCCCTCGGGCGGCAGCGGCTGTCCGGCCTCGAGCCGACCCGCGATGATGGCGTCGAGCAGTCCGTCCACGACGGCCTGCGTCCGCGACACCCGCTCGAGCTTCGTCACAGGTCGACGCCCACCAGAACGGGTTCCGGCTGCAGCACCAGACCGAACTCGGCGTGCACACGGTGCTGGATGAAACGGGCGAGCTCGGCGACCTCGGCCGCCGTGGCACCGCCCCGGTTGGTCAGGGCCAGCGCGTGCTTGGTCGAGACGGACGCCCGCGAGCGGGGCAGCTTGAACCCCTTGCGGATACCCGCCTGCTCGATCAGCCAGGCGGCGCTCACCTTCACGTCCGGGGCCTCGGTCTTCGTCGGCGGCACGTGTCCGTCGTAGGAGGCGAGGGGAATGACGGTCACGGCGTCGAGATCGGGGGCCACCGGCCAGCGCGGGCACTCCGGCGGGAGGGACCGGGCCTGCGCGGCCGTGACGATCGCGTTCTGGAAGAAGGAGCCGACCCCGTGCGTGTCCGGGTCGTCGGCGTCGAGCAGCATGCCCTTCGATGCGCGCGTGGCGAGGATGCGCTCTCGGACCCATGTCAGCGGCACCGGGGTGTCGTCGGTCAGACCGAGAGCGCGTCGCAGCTGCTCCCCGCGGACCACGCGTTCGCGGGCGACGAGGAGATCGACCGTGAGGGACAGGATCACGGCCCGGCGCTGCGGCTCGCTCCCGTGATGGTGCTTGAGCACCGAAGTGCGGAATCCGAGCCCGAGCTCGGTCGCCGGAACAGTGGAGATCTCGCCGGAGTCCTCGTCGATCAGCTCGACCTCGACCAGGGTCTCCTGGATCTCCTGCCCGTAGGCGCCGATGTTCTGCACAGGCGCGGCGCCGACCGTGCCGGGGATGCCGCTCATGGCTTCGAGCCCGGCGTAGCCCCGCTCGACCGCGTATGACACCAGGTCGTCCCAGCCGTGTCCGGCCTGCGCGCGCAGGCGGATGCGGCCGGCGTGCGGCGACGGGAGCTCTTCGATGCCGCTCGTGCGGATGCGGATGACGGTGCCCTCGAACGGCTCGTCGCCGACGAAGAGGTTCGAGCCCCCGCCGAGCACCAGCCAGGGGTCGCCCTCCGCCCAGGTCTCCCGGAGAACCTCGACGAGCTCCGCCGTCGTCGTCGCCTCGCGCATGCGCGCGGGAGCGGCGCCGGTGCGGAGCGTGGTGAGCTCGGCCAGCCGGATCGGCTCGACGTCGCTCATCGGACGGCGACGCGCAGCTGCGCCTTGACGAGCACGGTGGTCTCGCCCGTCGTGACCTTGAGGTCGATGCGCGCGGACTCGTCGTCCACCGCGCCGACCGTCGCGACGACGTGCACGTCGGCGCCGGTCTCGGGATCGACCACCACGGGCTTCGTGAAGCGCACGCCGTAGTCGAGGATCCGGGTCTGCGGGTCGAGCGCGGCGACGACCACGGACGAGGCGATCCCCATGGTCAGCATGCCGTGCGCGAGCACGCCGGGAAGGCCCACCGCGGCGGCAACGTCGTCACGGTAGTGGATCGGGTTGAAGTCCCCGGAGGCGCCGGCGTAGCGGACGAGAGACTCCCTCGTCAGGTGCACGGTGCGCTCGGCCAGCACGTCTCCCACGGTGAACGCGCTCATGCGGCCTCCTCCTCGGCGCCCACGAGCAGCACGCTCGTGGCGGTGACGACATGCGCGCCCCCGTCGTCGGTGATCTCGGCCTCGCTCGTGATCATGGCGTTGCCGCCCATCATGCGGATGCCGGTGACGCGCAGCTGCGCCGTCAGCTCGTCTCCCGCGACGATCGGCCTGGTGTAGCGGAACCGCTGCTCGGCGTGGATGGACCGCGCCAGGACGATGCCGGAATCCGGTTCGGCCAGCAGCTGCTGCAGCGTGAGGTCCTGCAGGACCATCGCGAAGGTCGGCGGCGCGACGACGTCGGCGAAGCCCGCCGCACGGGCCGCCTCGACGTCGGTGTGCTGGGGGGCGTCGGCGAAGACGGCGCGCGCGAACTCGCGCACCTTCTCCCGCCCGACGAGGTAGGGGGCGGTCGGCGGGAACTCCCGGCCGACGAGTTCTTGGTTCACTGCCACCCGTCGATCCTACCGAGGCACGCCGACAGTCCGGTCCGGGCGGGGCCGGCGGAAACCCGGACGATATGCGGCATCGCGAGACCCGGGCTGCCCTCATCCCTGGGAGCGAACCACCATGTTCAGCGTCATCCGACTCGGAACGACCTTCACCCGTGACGTGTGAACGACCTCACCAGCCCGGTCGAGTGCGCGCTTCCGGACGACGATGAGCGGATCGTGCTCCGGGCGGGCCAGCCACTCCGCGGTCTGCGCGGTCGTGAAGCCGACGTCGATCTCGCGGTACATCTCCGAGAACTCGACGCCGTACACGTCGCGGAGCACCTGATACGTGGAGGTGTCGTGGTCGATGTGCCGATCGAAATCCGGGAAGCGCGTCAGAGAATACCGGCTGTCGTCGATGGAGAGCGGGATGCCGTCGAGAGCGAAGACGCGTACCAGCCGGAACACCGGGTCGCCGACGGGGACGCCGAGGCGGCGCGCGCGCTTCTCGTCGGCGGGGGTCGTCTCAGCGCGCATGATCCGTCGGGACTTGACCCCGTCTGCCACCACGGTGTCCGCGAAGCCACCGAGGGTCATGGCGCCGATCACCTCGCGTCGCGGAGCGACGAAGGTCCCACGGCCCTGCTGTCGACGCACGATGCCGAGGCCCTCGAGGTCGGCCACCGCCCGCCGCACGGTGATCCGGCTGACACCGAAGCGCTCGCACAGCTCGGGTTCGGACGGAAGCCGCTCGCCTTCGGCATAGGTCCCGGCGTCGATCTCCCGCATCAGCAGGCTTCGCACCTGTTCGTGCAGCGGGGTCGAACCGACGGCTGACGACAGCTGAGTCACGTCGGAGTCCTCCTCTACGGCGCCGGGTATCGTCGCAGCATCTGCGCGCGTGCGTCGTCCCCCGCATGCACAGGGTATCCGAACGCCCCGCGCAACGTGCAGGCGAGCGCTCCGCTGACAGCGGCGATATCGAGGCTTTCGGCGAGATCGGCCCCGCCCGCCCGCGCCGCGAGGAACCCGGTGAGGAAGGCGTCCCCGGCGCCGAGCGCATCGACGGCGTCGACCTCGCGGATACCGGTACGCCGCACGGAAGTGGCGTCGAAGCCGACAGAGCCGCGGGCACCCCGCGTCACCACGGCCGACCCCATACCGCAGGCCACGGCGAAGCGGCCGAGGGCGTCGATCTCGGAATCACTGCGGTGGCCGCCGGAGAAGAACCCCACGTCGACGTGCGGAGCTGTCGCCCGGATCACATCCGGCGACGCGTCGTCGGAATAGTCGTACGACACGCGGCTCCCCCGTTCCGCGATGGCCGGAAGCTCCGGCTCCAACGACGAGTAGACCGAGGTGTGCACGCGGTCGAAGCCGGAGAGGTACTCGTGATCGGCCTCGCTCAGACGCAGCCGCAGCTCGGCCTGGACTCCCCCGCGGTTCGAGGCGACGAAGCGCCGGTCGCCGTCCTCGTCCAACGCGACGAAAGCCATGCCGTTCGCGCCGCGCACGCGTCTGATGCGGGCGCCGTCCACTCCGACCTCGTCGAGGACGCCCCGCACGTGGTCCGCGAAACGGTCGTCTCCCATGATCCCGACGAATCCGGCTGTGCCGCCGAAGAAGAGCCGGCTGTACGCGGCGACGTTCAGGGCGTTGCCCCCGGGGTAGGCCAGGTCCTCATGCAGATAGCAGTCGAGCACGTTGTCCCCGACGCCGACCAGCGAGGGCGGTGGGACCGCGGCGAGCGCATCCCGGAGCTGATCCGTATCCATCGTCATCCCTTCACACTCCCCGCCGCGACGCCGGCGACGAAGTACCGCTGCAGCGCGAGGAACACCACCACGATGGGCAGGGCCGCGATGGTCAATCCTGCCAGGAGCACACCCCACTCCGTGGAGAGGGAGTCGCGGAACGACATGAGTCCCGCGGGGATGGTGCGGAGCGCATCAGCGTCGATGTAGACGATCGCGAAGAGGAACTCATTCCAGGCGAAGTAACCGGTGAGGACGGCGGCGGTCGTCAGCACGGACGCGCTCAGCGGCAGGTAGACGTGCCGGAAGACGCCGAACGAGCGGCAGCCATCGATGGTCGCGGCGTCCTCGAGCTCGCGGGGGATGCCGAGGAAGACCGAACGGATGAGCAGGATCGCCATCGGCAGACGGAACGCCACATAAGGGAGGATCATCGCCCAGTACGTGTTCAGCAGTCCCATCGTGTCGAGAAGGCGGTAGAGCGGGATGAGGCTCACCTGCGGTGCCACCACCAGCCCGCCCATCGCCACGATCAACACGACGTTCGCCACGCGGCTCGACAGCCTCACCATGCCGTAGGCGCACAGTGCCGCGAATGCGACGGTCGCGGCGGTGGAGATGACCGTGACGATGACGGAGTTGAGGAAGTAGTCGGAGATCCCGCGATCCCAGGCGGCGGCATAGTTCTGGACGAGCCAGACCGACGGCAGCCCCCACGGATCGGCGAAGATCTCGGATGAGGACTTGAACGAAGAGATCACCATCCAGAGCAGGGGGTAGGCGATCACGACGGCGTAGACGGCCAGGATCACCTGGACCGGAGCACGGCGGATACGCTCCGCCGGACGAAGCCGGGTACTGCTCATGTCATTGCCTCCCGCTTCGGAACGAGACCATCTGCACGACGGACAGCACGAGCGTGATCACGAAGATCAGGCTCGCGATGGCCGAGGCGTAGCCCATCTCGTTCTGGAAGAAACCCTGGTTGTACATATAGGTCGCGAGGACCTGGGTGGTGTTTCCCGGACCGCCCTTGGTCAGGATGTAAGGCTCGTTGAACACCGTGAAAGCGCCGGAGACGGTGAGGATCATCGCGACGAAGATCATCTCCTTGGCCTGCGGGACGGTGATGCTGAAGAACTGGCGAACCCGTCCGGCGCCGTCCAGCGACGCGGCTTCGTAGTACTCCTCCGGGATCTGCTGCAGTGCGACGACGTAGAGCATGCAGACGTAGCCGATGCTCTGCCACTGGGAGACGCCGATGACCGCTACCATCGCCGTGTCGACATCGGCGAGCCACGCCGTCTGCAGGCTGCCGAGTCCGATCGCCTCCAGCAGAGCGTTGAGGAGTCCGCCGCGGGCGTTGTACACGAACGTGAACAGCAGCGCGATCACGGTCATCGAGATCACGGCGGGCAGGAAGTACACGCTGCGCAGGAATGCGCCCATGCGCGGACCGAGCAGCCGGGTCAGCCAGGCGGCGATCACGAGGGCACCACCCACCTGGCACACGATCGAGACGATCGCGTACAGGATGTTGTTGCCCAGGGCCGTCGCGATGATCGGATCACCGAAGAGCCGCGCGAAGTTGTCGAGGCCGACGAAGCGCATCTCGCCGCTGCCGGCGCTGAAGGAGAAGAAGCCGAAGGCCGCATTGGCGACCAGCGGGTAGTACACGAACACCCCGATCAGGATGATCGCGGGAAGCACGTAGAGCAGGTTCGACCAGGCTCGAGAGCGTGTTCTCATCACGGTGTCTCTTCCGAAAGGTGGGAGGGGCCGCCGGCCGAGGATGCCGGCGGCCCCGGTGCGGATCAGGAGGCGTCGCGCACGCGCTTCGCGGCTTCCTGCACGGCGGCCATGACTCCCTCGGGGGTCTGCTGGCCGCTGAGCATCAGCTGAGTCTCGGACAGGTACGCCTGCACGATCTGCGGATCGTAGGCGTTGTCGAGCCAGGTCGTCATCGCCGAGGCGTCGACGATCCCCTGGGCGAGCTCCCGTGAGATCTCGGGCACGTCCGCCTCCTCGACCGCACCCTTGACCGGGCTCAGCTCGCCCGCGCGCTCCGCATAGGCGATGCCGCTCTGCTTGCTGAGCAGGAACTCGAGGAACCGCTGCGCCTCCTCGGGGTGCTTCGTGGTCTTCGAGATCGCGAAGCCCTCCGGAGCTCCGGTCAGCTCCGCCGGATCGCCCTTGCCCCCCTCGACCGCAGGGAAGTTGAACGTGCCGTACTCGAACTGCGCGTCGCCGAAGTACCCCACCTCGGCGCTCTGCATGTACATGATCGGCGCCTCCCCCGCGATCCAGGCGTTACGCGCGATCTCATGCCCGACGGCCGTGAGGTCGTCGTTCATGTACTCGGCGAGTTCCTGGAAGCGCTCCAGCGCCCGGACATACCCCTCGTCCGTGAACGCGCCGGTCGCCGGATCCTGATCCGCTGCGAACACCTCCGGATCGACGACACGCTGATTCAGCGTGCCGACGTAGTGCGCGATCGTCCACTGCTCCTGCGCGCCGTACTCGATCGGGGTCATGCCGGCGTCCTGGATCGTCTCCAGGACGTCGATGAACTCGTCCCACGTCGCCGGCGGCTCGAGGCCCAGCTCCTCGAACACGTCTTTGTTGTAGAAGAACAGCTTCGACTGCATCCCCACCGGCAGACCGTAGGAGGTGCCGTCGACCTCGAAGGCTTCCAACTGGCTCGGGTAGAAGCTGTCCCGGAACTCCGTGTCCTCCTCGAGCCACGGCCCGAGATCGAGCAGGGCGTCGTTGGAGACGAGCTCGTCCACGAACGAGCCACTCCAGGTGAACAGGACGTCCGGAGCGTTGGCGGAGCCCGCGACGACCTTCACCTTGTCCTTGTAGGCGTCGTTGAGCACGCTCTCGACGGAGACATTGATGTCGGGGTTCTCCTTCTCGAACTCCGCCACCATGTCGGTGTAGTACGAGTTCTTCGGCTCGTTGGGCCAGCGGTGGAAGAAGCTGATCTCCACCTGGCCGTCCGAGGCCTCGCTCTCGCCGCCGGCGCACGAGGCCAGGGGCAGGACGAGGGCGGCGGCGGCCGCAGCCGCCACGCCGATCCGGGCTGATGTTCGCATCGTTGCGATCCTTTCGTTCCTAGTACTCCATGCGCCACATGTAGCGGCGCACGCTGAGGGGGTGTCCTCGGTGGTCGGCGAGTGCATCCGCGTACGCGCGGAGCACGACGTTGAAGAGGAGGTGGGCGACGATGCCGCGCACCTCCGGAGCGACGACATCGAGGCCGAACTCCTGGGCGTCGAGGACGAGCACCCGATCCGAGTGCTTCGTGACGAAGTCCACCGCGCGCTGCTCGACGGACCGAGTCTCATCGAGTCCGAGCAGCGCGATGAACGGCACATCCTCCTCGGTGATCTCGAAGGGGCCGTGGAAGTACTCGCCGGCGTGGATGGCGGCGGAGTGCACCCACTGCATCTCCTGCAGCAGGCAGATGGCGAACGAGTACGCGGAGCCGTAGTTGGAGCCTGCCGCCATCGTGTAGATGAGGGGCTCGCGACGGTGGCGGTATCCCCAGGCATCGGCGGCTGCGGAGTGCGCTTCGCGCGCTGCCGGCACGAGGGTCGGCAGCTGGGCGACGGCCTCGTCGACCGCACCGGCGATGCCGGCCTGTTCACGGTCGTCCAGGATGCCGGCCGCCAAGCGCAGCAGCAGCGCGGGGCCGACGTGGGCCTCGCTCTTCCCCTCGCCGTGCTGATACGCCACCACGTGCTCCGATGCCTCGGCGAGCGGCGACGTCGGGTCGAACGTGAAGGCGACCGTGAGCGCACCGCGCTCACGTGCGTGCTTCGCCGCGGCGACCGTCTCCGGCGTGGTGCCGGAGTGCGAGCAGAGCACGACGAGGGTGTCGGCGTCGACGCGCGACGAGGCGCGGCTGGTGAACTCGGCAGCATTGAGTGCGGTCGCCTCGAGCGACACCGCCTTGGTGCCGAACAGGTACTCGATGGGCTGCATGACGGCAAAGGAGCCGCCGCAGGCGGTGAGCACGACGCGCGAGATGGTGTCTCGGGTCGCGATCGCCTGGCGGGCCGCAGCGAGCTGGTTCTCGATAGCGGCGGAGTCGACGAACAGAGCGGTGGCAGACAAGATGGTCCCTTCTGATGACCTTCGATCAAACATCATGACTCGTTATATGACGTCATGTGATGACTCACGATAGCGAGCGCAGCACCGCCTGTAAAGGGGCGCGGCGAAAATCGTTCGCGGGAGTCAGGGAAAGGGACGGGTCCGGCGCGCTTCAGCGGTCGGCCCGCGCCGCAGGAACGGCGGCCGCGGCGTCAGCCGCGCCGGCGCCCGCGGACGGCCTTGAAGGCCATCTGCACCGCGATCACGACGAGATACGCGGCGAAGAGGAGGTTGCCGACGGTCGGGTCGACGATGGTCGCCAGCCAGGCGCCGAGGGCCGTCGTGGTGCACGCCGAGACGCCGATGAGCAGCGCGGCGAGGAGATCGACGTTGCGGTTGCGGAGGTTGCCGACCGTGCCGGAGAGCGCGGTCGGGATCATCATGAGCAGCGAGGTGCCCTTCGCGACGAGGTCGCTGGTGCCGAACGCGAGCATGAGCACCGGGACGACGATGACACCGCCGCCCACGCCGATGAGCCCGGCCAGGATGCCCGTTCCGATTCCCACGACCACCAGGGCGATCCCGGTGAGCCAGGTGAGCTCGAAGACGGCGTCGCGCGAGGGGATCACGAGGAAGAGGCTCACGATCACGACGACGAGGAAGCCGACGAAGCCCCAGCGGAGGGCGGTCTGCGAGATCCGCGGGAGCAGGCGGGTGCCGATCTGCGCTCCGACCACGGCCCCGGCCGCGAGGATCAGCGCCGGGATCCAGGCGACGGAGCCCGATGCGGCGTAGGAGATGACGCCGACGGTCGCCGTCGGGACGATCGCCGCCAGCGAGGTCCCGGCCGCGAGCCGCTGGTCGAACGCGAGCAGGAGCACCAGCAGCGGGACGATCACCGTGCCGCCGCCGACGCCGAAGAGACCGGAGAGGAGGCCGGCGAGGAGGCCGATGCCGATGAACGTGGCGTAGGCGCGGGGTCCGCGCTTCAGGACCGTCGCATCGCTCACCGGATCAGCCTACTCCCGGCCTCTCCCCTCCTCGAATCGTGCGGGCTCAGACCTCCGAGTCCGCTTTGACGGGCACCGCGATGGACTCCGTGAGCGCCTGCTCGTACCGGCGCTGCCGACGCCGCAGCCACAGACCGCCGGCGATGAGCAGCGCGAGGATGACGTAGGCGACCGCGGAGAACGGCTGCGCGATGAGCGTCGTCAGGTCGCCCTGGCTGAGCTGCAGCGCGCGCCGCAGCTGCTCCTCCCCCATCGGCCCGAGGATCATGCCCACCACCAGCGGCGCGACGGGGAAGCCGTACCGCCGCAGGAAGTAGCCGAGGACGCCGATGATGAGCAGGATCAGGATGTCGACGACCGCGAAGTTCAGCGCGTACGCCCCGAAGGCGGCGAACAGGAGGATGCCCGCGTATAGATACGGCCGCGGGATCTGCAGGAGCTTCGCCCACATGCCCACCAGCGGCAGGTTCAGCACGAGCAGGATCACGTTGCCGATGTAGAGGCTCGCCACCAGTGCCCACACGAGGTCTGCCTGTCCGGTGAACAGCTGCGGTCCGGGCTGCAGACCGTACGTCTGGAACGCCGTGAGGATGATCGCGGCGGTCGCCGTCGTCGGAAGGCCCAGCGTCAGCAGCGGCACGAGCACGCCCGCGGCCGCGGCGTTGTTCGCCGACTCCGGGCCCGCGACGCCTTCGATGGCCCCGCGGCCGAACTCGTCCTTGCGCCGCGAGAGCTTGCGCTCGGTGGCGTAGGACAGGAAGGTCGCCACGTCGGCGCCACCGGCCGGGATCGTGCCGATGGGGAAGCCGATGGCGGTGCCGCGGAGCCAGGGCTTCCACGAGCGGCGCCAGTCGTCCTTCGTCATCCAGCTGCGCCACCCGCGCGACACGGGGATCACGTCGATCGCGCCGTGCCGCAGCCGGGCCGCGACGTACAGAGTCTCGCCGACGGCGAAGAGCCCGACCGCCACGAGCACCACGTCGATGCCGTCCGCCAGCGGCAGCAGGCCGAGCGTGTACCGCTGCTGCCCCGAGAGCCAGTCGGTGCCGACCAGGCCGAGGAACAGGCCGACGCCGAGCGACAGCAGGCCGCGCGGCACGGAGGACCCCATGAGCGCGCCGACCGTGACGAAGGCCACGACGATGAGCGCGACGTAGTCGGCGGGCCCGAGGTTCACGGCGAACTGCGCGAGTACCGGGGCGAGCAGCGTCAGGCCCACAGTGGCGAGGGTTCCGGCAACGAACGACCCGAGCGCCGCGGTGGCCAGCGCCGCTGCACCCCGCCCGAGCTTGGCCATCTTGTTGCCCTCGATCGCCGTCACGATCGACGACGACTCCCCCGGGGTGTTCAGCAGGATGCTCGTGGTCGACCCGCCGTACATGCCGCCGTAGTAGATGCCCGCGAACGTGATGAGCGCCGCGGCCGGCTCGAGCGTGTAGGTGAGCGGAAGGAGCAGGGCGACGGTCATCGCCGGCCCGATTCCGGGCAGGACGCCCACGGCCGTGCCGATCAGCACGCCGAAGAAGGCGAACACGAGGTACTGG
Organism: Microbacterium sp. HSID17254; assembly: GCF_003989315.1. Lineage (NCBI taxonomy): Bacteria > Bacillati > Actinomycetota > Actinomycetes > Micrococcales > Microbacteriaceae > Microbacterium > Microbacterium sp. HSID17254. The sequence goes on along the minus strand of NZ_RBLT01000006.1, from coordinate 83,899 downwards.
GGCTGCAGCGCGGTCGCGAACCCCTCGAGGAGCAGACTCCAGCTGTCCATCAGAACATCCTTCCCAGCCAGCCGAGCGCCGGTCCCCACGGGAGCGAGAGCCCGAGCAGACCGCCGAACACGACCTGCACGACCAGCGCGATGACCGCGCCGATGAGGAGCGCCATCCACCACCGCCGCGCGCCGAGCGCCCACGCGACGCCGCCGAACAGCAGCGCCGCTGCCGGGGCCCAGCCGAGCGGCTCGATGAGGAGCAGATGAGCGACCACGAGCGCCACGATCTTCACGAGGGTGAGCCAGTCGGTCGGCAGGCTCTGATCGACGTCCTCCCCCTCCTCCGGCACACCGCGGTGCCCGCGGAGGATGCTCACCACGACGGCGAGAGAGGAGCCGAGCAGCAGCACCGAGACGAACAGCGGGAAGACCGTCGGGCCGACCTGGCCACCCGCGGGCACATGGATGGTGAACACACCGGCGAACGCGAACACGCCGAGCGCCACCATGAGCAGGGCGAAGACGAGCTCCCCCCGCGGCAGGGACGCGACGAGGCGTGCGGACCGACGGGCGTCGGTCCGCACCTCCTCGCCGGGTCCGGAAGACCCGGTCGTCATGTCAGCCGACCAGCCCGATGTTCTGCAGCGTCGTGGTGACCTCGGTGATGTTGCCGTCGAGGAACTCGTCGAACTCGGCACCCGTGAGGAAGGCATCCGCCCAGCCCCGCGTCTCCAGCTCGTCCTTCCAGGCTTCGGACGCCTCCAACTCGGTGACGATGCGCTCGAGCTCCGAGCGCTCGGCGTCGCTGATGCCGCCCGGCGCGATCACGCCGCGCCAGTTGGTGAGCACGACGTCGTATCCGGAGTCGGTGATCGTATCGACGTCCGGCAGCTGCGTGACCGGCTCCTCCGACGAGACGGCGAGAGCCTTCATGGTGCCGGCTTCGATGTGCTGCAGGAACTCGCCGACGCCGGAGATGCCTGCCGACACCTTGCCGCCCAGGATCAGCGACGTGGCCTCGCCGCCGCCCGAGTTGGGCGTGTAGTTCAGCTTCTCGGCGATCTCCGCGCCGTCGAGCCCCGCCTCCTCGAGCAGCAGTCCGGCGAGGATGTGGTCGGCTCCCCCGGCGGAGCCGCCGGTGATCGTGACCTCCTGGCCCTTGTCCACGACGTCCTCGACGAGGTCCTCCAGGGTGTCGTACTCGGAGTCCGCGGGGACCACCACGACGAGGGGCTCGTCGGTGAGGCGGGCGATCGGGGTCATGTCCTCGATGCGCACGGCCGAGGCGTTGGTCTCCACCGCACCGACCATCACGAGGCCCATGACCATGAGGGTCGCCGGGTCCTTCTCATTGGCGAGCTGCGCGAGGCCGACCGTTCCCCCGGCCCCGCCGACGTTGGTGACCGGCGCCGAGCCGACGATGTCCTCCTGGGTGAGCAGCTGGGAGAGGGCACGACCGGTCTGGTCCCAGCCGCCGCCCGGGTCGGCGGGGACGACGATGTTCACGTCGGTGATGGCGACCGCCTCGTCTCCGCCGTCGGAGCCGGCGGTTCCGCCGTCCGCGGTCGAGCACGAGGTGAGGACCAGGGCGGTCGCGGCGACGGCCGCGGCGAGGGTCCCGATGCGGGCGTGATTCATGGCGCTCCTCCTTGAGCGTTCGGGTGCAATCCGTCCACTGTCGAGGCGCGGATGCGCCCGCTCAAGCTTCGGAAACCATTGGTCGCGTTCCGTAACTATTGGTCGTGAACACCTCCGCCGGCGGCTCGCGGCCCGTCCACCCACCCGGGAGAATGGACCCGTGGCCTCGAAGATGACGCTCCGTGTGCAGCTGCTCGCGCTGCAGGCGCTGATCGTGTTCCTGGTGACCCTCGCCACCGGCATCGCCGCCGGGGCGTTCCAGGAGAACGCGCTCCGCGAGGCCTACAAGGACCGCATGCAGGCGGTCGCCCAATCCGTCGCCGCTCTTCCCGTCGTCCTCGACGCGTTCGACGACGAGGACCCGGCCGCCGCCATCCAGCCGGTCGCCGAGGTCATCCGCGAGGCCTCCGATCTCGCCTACGTGGTGGTCGCCAACGACGAGGGCATCCGGTACTCGCATCCGAACACCGACCGCATCGGCGAGCGGGTGTCCACCGACCCGTCGATCCCGCTGGGCGGCGACATCTTCGTGGGCACCCAGACCGGGACGCTCGGGACCTCGTGGCGCGTGAAGGTGCCCATCCGCGACGAGGACGGCACGGTCATCGGCACCGCCTCCGTCGGCATCCTGGAGTCTGAGCTGAACGAGGAGTTCACCAGCAACCTCGTCGGACTCATCTCCGCCATGCTCGCCGCGGCGGTTCTGGGGGTCTTCGGCGCCGCGTGGGTGACGTCGTTCATCCGGCGCCGCATCTACCGGCTCGAGCCGCACCAGATCGCGGCGCTGGTCAAGAACCAGGAGACGACCCTGCACGGGTTGAGCGAGGGCGTGGTCACCGTGGACGGCGCCGGGCGGATCACCCTGGTCAACGACGCGGCGGCGCGGTTCCTCGGTCGCGATGCCGCCGATCTCGACGGCGCTCCCGCGGATGACGTCCTCGGCGACGAGCTCGCCATTGTGCTCCGTGAGGGCGAGGCTGCGGGACGCCCCGTCATCGTCGGCTCGCATGTGCTGGTCGCGCGGAGCACGGCCTCGGGGAGCGGGTCCGCCGATGTGGGGGCGACGCTGCTGCTGCGCGACCACACCGAGCTGCACGATGTCGTGCGTCGGGTCGAGGCCGCCGATGCGATCATCGCCTTCCGGGAGCGGTACGGGCTGCCGAAGGGGCTGAGCGCCGAGACGCTGGAGCGGGTCTACGCCGCCCTCGCCGCCCGACCGGACGCCTCCGCGACCGAGATCGGAGAGGATCTCGCCATCTCCCGCGTCAGTGCGCGCCGCTATCTCGAGCACCTCGCCGCCACGGGCCAGGCGGTGCGGTCTCTGGACTACTCCACCAAGGGGCGTCCCGGGGCACGCTACCGGATCACCGACCCCCGCTGAACGACGAAGCCCGCCACCCCGGAGGGGCGGCGGGCTTCGTAGAGAGAGATCCTTACTCGGACTTCTTCTCGACAGCGTCCTCGGCGGCGGCCTCAGCGGCCTCGCCCTCGGCCTGCGACTCGGCGCCGGCCTCGGCAGCCGTGTCCTCGGCAGGGGTCTCGTCCGCGGGGGCCTCGACGGTCTCCTCGGCGGGAGCCTCCTCGGCAGCCGGCTTCTCGTCCTTCGGGGCCGCAGCGGCCTTCTTGGTCGACTTCGCCTTCGGGGTGACGGGCTCGAGAACGAGCTCGATCACGGCCATGGGGGCGTTGTCGCCCTTGCGGTTGCCGACCTTGGTGATGCGCGTGTAGCCACCCTCGCGGTCCGCGACGAGCGGAGCGATCTCGTTGAACAGGACGTGCACGACTTCCTTGTCACCGATGACCGACAGCACGCGACGGCGGGCGTGGAGGTCTCCGCGCTTGGCGAAGGTGATGAGGCGCTCGGCGAGCGGACGCAGGCGCTTGGCCTTCGTCTCGGTCGTCTTGATCGACTTGTGGGTGTACAGCGCAGCGGCGAGGTTGGCAAGCAGCAGGCGCTCGTGGGCGGGGCCGCCTCCGAGGCGGGGACCCTTGGTGGGCTTGGGCATAATCGTCTAACTCCTGGTCAGAAAGGGTCGGGTATCAGAAGGACTCGTCTTCGCTGCCGCCGTAGAAGTGGGCGCCGTCGAAACCGGGCACCGAATCCTTGAGCGACAGACCGAGCGAGATGAGCTTGTCGCGCACCTCGCCGACCGACTTCTGGCCGAAATTGCGGATGTTCATGAGCTGCGTCTCCGACAGGGCGACGAGCTCAGAAACGGTGTTGATGCCCTCACGCTTCAGGCAGTTGTACGAGCGGACCGACAGGTCGAGGTCCTCGATCGGCATCGACAGCTCGCTGGAGTTCACAGCCTCCACCGGCGCCGGGCCGATCTCGATGCCCTCGGCCTCGACGTTCAGCTCGCGGGCGAGACCGAACAGCTCGGTGAGCGTCTTGGCAGCCGAGGCGACGGCGTCGCGGGGGCTGATCGCCGACTTGGTCTCGACGTCGAGGATGAGCTTGTCGAAGTCGGTGCGCTCACCGGCACGGGTGGCGTCGACGCGGTAGCTGACCTTCAGCACGGGCGAGTAGATCGAGTCGATCGGGATCTGACCGGCCTCGGCGTACTCGTTGCGGTTCTGCGTCGCGGAGACGTAGCCACGGCCGCGCTCGATGGTGAGCTCGAGCTCGAACTTGGCGGTGTCGTTGAGCGTCGCGATGACGAGCTCGGGGTTGTGCACCTCGACACCGGCCGGAGCCGAGATGTCGGCGGCGGTCACTTCACCGGCACCGGTCTTGCGGAGGTACGCGGTGATGGGCTCGTCGCGCTCGCTGGAGACGACCAGCTGCTTGATGTTGAGGATGATCTCGGTGACATCCTCCTTCACGCCGGGGATCGTGCTGAACTCGTGCAGCACACCGTCGATGCGGACGCTGGTGACAGCGGCGCCGGGGATCGACGACAGCAGGCTGCGACGCAGCGCGTTGCCGATCGTGTAGCCGAAGCCGGGCTCCAGAGGCTCGATGATGAACCGGCTCCGGTTCTCGACGATCTTTTCCTCGGTCAGTGTGGGACGCTGTGCAATAAGCACTCTGTGTTCCTTTCGATCACATGCCCGCTATATGACATGTGGTGGGGTGAGGTCTTGAGTTGTGGAAGTCGATGCCCCACGCGGGGCGCCGAGCCGCTCGCCCGAAGGACGAGCGGCTCGGCACACGCATCAGACGCGGCGACGCTTCGGCGGACGGCAGCCGTTGTGCGCCTGCGGGGTGACGTCCTGGATCGAACCCACCTCGAGGCCGGCGGCCTGCAGCGAGCGGATCGCGGTCTCGCGGCCGGAGCCCGGACCCTTCACGAAGACGTCGACCTTCTTCACGCCGTGCTCCTGCGCCTGGCGGGCGGCCGACTCGGCGGCCATGCCTGCGGCGTACGGGGTCGACTTGCGGGAGCCCTTGAAGCCCACGCCACCCGACGACGCCCAGCTGATGACAGCGCCGGACGGGTCGGTGATCGAAACGATGGTGTTGTTGAACGTCGACTTGATGTGGGCCTGGCCCAGCGCGATGTTCTTCTTCTCCTTGCGGCGCGGCTTGCGCGCGGCGGCCTTGGGTGCAGCCATGAAAGTGTTCTCCTAGTCCCTGGCCGCTGCTTAGCGGGCCTTCTTCTTGCCGGCGACGGTGCGCTTCGGGCCCTTGCGGGTACGGGCGTTGGTCTTGGTGCGCTGACCGCGGACCGGGAGGCCACGACGGTGGCGGAGGCCCTCGTAGGAGCCGATCTCGACCTTGCGGCGGATGTCTGCGGCCACCTCGCGGCGCAGGTCACCCTCCACCTTGTAGTTGCCTTCGATGTAGTCGCGGAGGGCGACGAGCTGGTCGTCGCTGAGGTCCTTCACGCGGATGCTCTCGTCGATGTCGGTCGCCTTGAGGATCTCGACCGAGCGGGTACGGCCGACGCCGTAGATGTAGGTAAGGGCGATCACCACGCGCTTGTCGCGCGGGATGTCAACGCCGGCAAGACGTGCCATGCGGTTCTCCTGGGTGTTGTGGAGGTGTGGAGCAGGATCGGTGCCCGGGCCTCCGCCCCGAGGTGTCCCCCGCTTCCGCGGGTTCTGATCCTGCCGTGTCGTATTGAGTTATGAGATTGCGAGAGCGGCGCCCACGCAGCGGGGCACTCAGCCCTGGCGCTGCTTGTGACGCGGGTTGCTCTTGCAGATCACCATCACGCGGCCGTGGCGGCGGATCACCTTGCAGTGATCGCAGATCGGCTTGACGCTGGGGTTGACCTTCATGATGTTTCCTGTTCGCTGTCTTCACCGGGCAGGCGTGGAGCCTGGGGTGTTACTTCTCGACCGATCAGCGGTAGCGGTAGACGATGCGGCCGCGGGTCAGGTCGTAGGGGCTGAGCTCCACGACCACGCGGTCCTCGGGGATGATGCGGATGTAGTTCTGCCGCATCTTTCCGGAGATCGTCGCCAGAACCTTGTGTCCATTGCTGAGCTCAACGCGGAACATCGCGTTGGGCAGAGCCTCCGACACGACGCCCTCGATCTCGATGACACCGTCTTTCTTAGCCATAGCCTCGCTGACGCTTCTGCAGACCGGTCGATCTGCGGTGGGTGGGTGATGTGCGGTACCGGGCCGGATCGGACACGCCGAACGCATGGCACAAGGCACCAAAGATCTATGTTATCCGACGACGCCCCATCCGGCAACTTGGCCGGACGGGGCGTCGAGGGGTCAGTGCGTGTCAGCCGAGCAGGTCGGTGAACCGCTTCATGTCGTCCTGGTTCTGGAGGTCGAGCCGCTCGCCGTCGATCTCGACGGTCGGGGTGCCCTGGATGTCGTTGGCCTTCGCCTGCGCGGCACCGAACTTGCGGTACGTCTCGTCCGTGATGCAGGACACCACATCGTCGCCCGCGCCGACCTGGGTGGCGAACTCGGCGAGCTGCTCGTTCGTGAGGCCGGGGCTGTTCTCCGCCGGCTGGTTCTCGAACAGGACCTTCGCGTAGTCGAAGTAGAGGTCGGAGTCGGACTCGGCGACGCAGAACGCGGCACCGGCCGAACGGGAGGAGAACTCGGTGCCCTGCGAGAAGCGGTCCAGGATCGCGATGGGGTGCTGCTCGAGGGTGATCTCGCCGCTCTGCGCCTTGGCCTCGAGGGCGGCGCCGAACTGGTCCTCGAAGGACTTGCAGACCGGGCACTGGAAGTCGAGGAAGACCGACACCGTGGTGTCGCCGTCACCCATGGAGATGGAGCCAGCGTCGGCGTCGAAGTTGTCGCTCGCGGTCGGGGTGGCGCCGGGAGAGGTCGCCTGGTTGTTGAGGAACACCACGAGTCCGCCGAGGGCCACCAGGACCACGACGACGGCGATGGAGACGCCGATCGCGAACCAGTTGGTGTTGCTCTTCGCCGCTGCCATTACTTTCCGATCTCTCGAGGCTCGACCCCGAACGGGGCGAGTCCGGCTCTTCCACCATCGGGCGCGGTGAGCACCCAGATGCCCCCATCATGCAGGGCGACGCTATGTTCCCAATGTGAGCCGTCAGTGCCGTCGACCGTCGTGACGGTCCAGTCGTCGTCCTCCACGAAGGTCGCCTCGCCGCCGGCGGTCACCATGGGCTCGATGGCGAGCACGAGCCCGGGCTTCACGTCCGCGCCGCGGTCGGGTGTCCGGTAGTTGAAGACGCTGGGCGCCTCGTGCATCTTCCGCCCGATGCCGTGGCCGACGTACTCGCGGAGGATCCCGTAGGGCTCGCCGCTCACGGCAGACGGCCCCTGCGCCTCGATGTAGTCCTGGATGGCGGCGCCGATCTCGTCGATCGAGGATGCCGTCGCCATCGCGGCGATGCCCGCCCACATCGACCCCTCGGTCACGCGGGAGAGCTCCTCGCGGCGGGCGACGAGCTCCGGGCGCTCGGGATCGGGGACGACGACCGTGATCGCGCTGTCACCGTTCCAGCCGTCGAACTGGGCGCCGCAGTCCACCGAGACGATGTCGCCCGGCTGGAGCACGCGCTCCCCCGGGATGCCGTGCACGACCTGCTCGTTGACCGAGACGCAGATCGTGTGGTGGTAGCCCTTGACGAGCTGGAAGTTCGACTCCGCTCCCCGCTGCACGATCGCGCGGTTGGCGGCGGCATCGAGCTCGATCGTCTTCACTCCGGGCTTGATGAGGGCGCGGACGGCGTCGAGGGCCTCGGCGGTGATGAGGCCGGGCTCGACCAGGGCTCGGAGCTGAGCCGGGGTCTTGTAGATCGAGCGGCGGAACATCTCAGGCGGCGGAGGCGGCGGAGCGCAGTCCGCGAGCGGCCAGGGCGGCGGCGATGCGCTCCGTGATCTCCTCGAGGGAGCCCACGCCGTCGATGCGGTCGACGATGCCGCGGCTGCTGTAAACCTCGATGATCGGCGCCGTCTCCTTCTCGTAGATGTCGAGTCGGTGCGCGATGGCCTCGTCGGTGTCGTCGGAACGGCCCTGCTCGGCGGCGCGAAGGGCGAGGCGGGCGATGCTCTCCTCACGGGGGACGTCGAGGAGGATCACGGCGTCCAGCGCCTCGCCGCGTCCTTCGAGGAACGCGTCAAGGTGCGACACCTGCGCGGTGTTGCGGGGGTAGCCGTCGAGGAGGAAGCCGTTCTGCGCGTCGTCCTGGCTCAGCCGGTCGCGCACGATCTCGCTCGTCAGCTCGTCCGGCACGAGGTCGCCCTTGTCGAGGATCGCGGTGACCTGCTGGCCGAGCGCCGTCCCCTCCTTGATGTTCGCGCGGAAGATGTCGCCGGTCGAGACGACGGGGATGCCGTAGGACTCGGCGATGCGCACACCCTGCGTGCCCTTGCCGGAACCCTGCGGACCGACGATGAGAAGACGTGCGGATGCTGTCATCGGAGAAGTCCTTCGTAGTGTCGCTGCTGCAGCTGGGCGTCGATCTGCTTGACCGTCTCGAGACCCACGCCGACGATGATGAGGATCGACGCGCCACCGAACGGGAAGTTCTGGTTGGCGCCGACCGTGGCGAGGGCGATCAACGGGATGAGGGCGATCAGGCCCAGGTAGAGGGAACCGGGGAGCGTGATGCGGGTGAGCACGTAGTCCAGGTACTCCGCGGTCGGACGGCCGGCCCGGATCCCGGGGATGAAGCCGCCGTACTTCTTCATGTTGTCGGCGACCTCGACGGGGTTGAACGTGATCGCGACGTAGAAGTAGGTGAACCCGATGATCAGCAGGAAGTACGCCGCCATGTAGATCGGGCTGTTGCCGGTGGTGAAGTTCGCGCTGATCCAGCTGACCCAGGCGGGCGGCGTCGAGCCGTCCTGCGGGGTGTTGAACTGGGCGATGAGCGCGGGGATGTACAGCAGCGACGAGGCGAAGATGACCGGGATCACACCCGCCATGTTGACCTTGATCGGGATGTACGTGTTGGTGCCGCCGTACGTCCGGCGTCCCACCATGCGCTTCGCGTACTGCACGGGGATGCGCCGCTGGGACTGCTCGACGAAGACGACGAGACCCATCACGATGATGCCGACGAGGAGCACGAGGAGGAACACCTCGAAGCCGCGGGTCTGCCAGATGATCGACATCGCACCGGGGAACGTCGCGGCGATGGAGGTGAAGATCAGCAGCGACATGCCGTTGCCGATGCCGCGCTCGGTGACGAGCTCGGCGAACCACATGATCAGACCGGTGCCAGCCGTCATCGCCATGATGATGAGCACCTGCGCCCACCAGACGTCGTTCGTGAGGAGCTGGGTGCACGCGCCGATGTCGGTCGTTCCGAAGAGCTGACCGGTGCGGGCGACGGTGACGAGGGTCGTCGACTGCAGGAGCGCGAGCGCGATCGTGAGGTACCGCGTGTACTGGGTGAGCTTGGCCTGTCCGGCCTGGCCCTCCTTGTGCAGCGCCTCGAAGTGCGGGATGACGACGCGCAGGAGCTGCGTGATGATCGTCGCCGTGATGTACGGCATGACACCGAGCGCGAAGATCGACAGCTGCAGCAGAGCGCCGCCGGAGAAGAGGTTGACGAGTCCGAGCAGACCCTCGGTGCCGGCATTGGCCGCGAGACACTGCTCCACGTTCGGGAAGTTGACGAACGGCGCGGGGACGTTCGAGCCGAGACGGTAGATCGCGATGATCGCGAGAGTGAAACCGATCTTCCGACGCAGGTCGGGCGTGCGGAAGATCCGCGCGATGGCGCTAAACAAGAACGTTCCTCCTGAAAAGGTGGCCGGACCCCCGAGGGGCGGCTGAAACACCAGGGTAACCCACTCCGAGGTCCGGGGAATGCGGGCGGTCGGCTTCTCCCCCACCGAACCAGAAGAGGGGCCGGAGAATCTCCGACCCCTCTTCCGCAGTGGTTACTTGACGGATCCGCCCGCAGCCACGATCTTCTGCTCGGCGGAACCCGAGACCTTGTCGACCGCGACGGTGAGCTTCACGGCGATGTCGCCGTTGCCGAGAACCTTGACCTTCTCGTTCTTGCGAACCGCACCCTTGGCGACCAGGTCGCTCACGGTGACGTCGCCACCCTGGGGGTAGAGCTCCGCGAGCTTCTCCAGGTTCACGACCTGGTACTCGACGCGGAACGGGTTCTTGAAGCCGCGCAGCTTCGGCGTGCGCATGTGCAGCGGCATCTGGCCACCCTCGAAGCCGACGCGCACGGTGTTGCGGGCCTTGGTGCCCTTCGTGCCGCGACCGGCCGTCTTGCCCTTCGAGCCCTCACCGCGACCGACACGGGTCTTCGCGGTGTTGGCACCCGGGACCGGACGCAGGTGGTGGACCTTCAGCACGCCGGGGCGGGACGCCGGGGCGTCCTTCTTCGGCGCAGCCTTGGCGGAGCCGTCGGCCTTCGCGTCGGCGGCAGCGGTCTTGGCCGGTGCCTTCTTCGCGGCGGGCTTCTTGGCGGCGTCGGCCTTGGGAGCCGCCGCCTTCTTCGTGGCCTTCTCGGCCTCGACGGCCTCGTTCTTCTCAGCCATTAGTCGATCTCCTCAACCTTGACGAGGTGGGCGACGGTCTTGACGTAGCCGCGCGTCTGCGCGTCGTCGGGGCGGACGGTGGTGTCACCGATCCGCTTGAGACCGAGGCTGCGCAGCGTGTCGCGCTGGTTCTGCTTCTCGCTCACCTTGGACTTGATCTGCGTGACCTTGAGTCGCGCGGCCATCAGGCACCTACCTTCTGTGCGGCGATGGCCTCGGCCTCGGCGCGGACGAGCCGGGCCGGGGCGACCTGGTCGAACTCGAGACCACGACGTGCGGCGACGGCGCGGGGCTCCTCGAGCTCCTTCAGGGCGGTGACCGTCGCGTGCACGATGTTGATCGTGTTCGACGAGCCGAGCGACTTGGACAGCACGTCGTGGATGCCGGCGCACTCGAGCACGGCGCGGACCGGACCACCGGCGATGACACCGGTACCGGCGGCGGCGGGGCGCAGGAGCACCACACCGGCGGCCGACTCACCCTGCACGGGGTGCGGGATGGTGCTGCCGACGCGCGGGACGCGGAAGAAGTTGCGCTTGGCCTCTTCGACACCCTTCGAGATCGCCAGGGGGACCTCACGGGCCTTGCCGTAGCCGACGCCCACCAGACCGTTGCCGTCGCCGACGACCACGAGAGCGGTGAAGCTGAAGCGACGACCACCCTTCACGACCTTCGAGACGCGGTTGATGGTGACGACGCGCTCCAGGAACTGGTTGTCGCCGCGGTCGCGCGAGTTGCGGTCGCGGCCGCCCTGGTTGCGGTCACGTCCGCCGCGGCGGCCGTCCCGCTGGTCGCGAGTGGGCTCAGCCTGCGTGGTGCCGGCGGCCGTCTCGGAAGTGGCAGCAGCCGCTTCGGTCACTTCGTTCTCCTTGTTGTCACTCACAGTGCCAGACCCCCTTCACGGGCGCCGTCGGCGATGGCGGCGACACGACCCGCGTAGCGGTTGCCGCCACGGTCGAACACTGCCTCGGAAACGCCTGCGGCCTTCGCACGCTCGGCGAGGAGCTCGCCGACCTTGCGAGCCTTGGCGGTCTTGTCGCCATCCAGCGAACGCAGGTCGGTCTCGAGCGTCGAGGCCGAGGCGACCGTGTGGCCCTTGCTGTCGTCGACGAGCTGCACGAAGACGTGACGCGCCGAACGGTTGACGACGAGGCGCGGACGCACCTCGGTGCCCACGATCTTCTTGCGAAGACGGGCGTGACGACGCGCGCGGGCGTCGGACTTCGACTTCACAGCCATGGTTACTTACCAGCCTTTCCGGCCTTGCGACGCACGACCTCGCCGGCGTAGCGCACACCCTTGCCCTTGTACGGCTCGGGCTTGCGGATCTTGCGGATGTTCGCAGCCGCCTCACCGACGGCCTGCTTGTCGATCCCGCTGACGGTGAGCTTGTTCGTGCCCTCGACCGTGAGCGTGATGCCGGCGGGCGGGTCGACCAGGACCGGGTGCGAGAAGCCGAGGGCGAACTCGACCGAGTTGCCCTTCTGCTGCACGCGGTAACCGGTGCCGACGACCTCGAGACCCTTGGTGTAGCCCTGGGTCACGCCGATGATGTTGTTGTTGATGAGCGTGCGGGTCAGGCCGTGAAGCGACCGGGACTCGCGCTCGTCGTCGGGGCGGGTGACGAGAACCTGGTTCTCCTCGACCGACACCTCGATGGGGCTGGCCACCGTGAGGGTGAGCTCACCCTTGGGGCCCTTCACCGCGACCTCACGGCCGTCGACCGAAACGGTCACGCCCGCGGGAACGTCGATGGGAAGTCGTCCAATACGCGACATTTCGGATTACCACACGTAGGCGAGAACTTCTCCGCCCACGCCCTTCTGCTCAGCCTGGCGGTCCGTGAGGAGACCGGAGGAGGTGGACAGGATGGCCACGCCGAGGCCGCCGAGGACCGTGGGGATCTCGGTCGACTTCGCGTACACGCGGAGGCCGGGCTTCGACACGCGCTTGATGCCCGCGATCGAGCGCTCGCGGTTCGGGCCGTACTTCAGCGTCAGCGTGAGGTTCTTGCCCACGCGCGCGTCGGAGGTCTCCCAACCGGCGATGTAGCCCTCCTGCTGGAGGATCTCTGCGATGTGCGTCTTGAGCTTGCTCGACGGCAGCGTCACGGTGTCGTGGTGCGCCGAGTTCGCGTTGCGCAGACGGGTCAGCATGTCTGCGACCGGGTCTGTCATTGTCATTGTTGTCTACTTTCGTTCATGAGGTTCCGGCTGCCGTTACACGACAGACGGCCTGCGATGAGCACGCAATCTTCAATTGTACGTGCACATCGACGGGCTCAGTGACACGAGACCACTGAGCCCGTCGAAGGGTCACGCCTGGGCGTCGTCCGCGCGGAACGGGAAGCCGAGGTGACGGAGCAGCGCCCGACCCTCGTCGTCCGTCTTCGCCGAGGTCACGACGGTGATGTCGAAACCACGGACGCGGTCGATCTTGTCCTGATCGATCTCGTGGAACACGCTCTGCTCCTGGAGACCGAAGGTGTAGTTGCCGTTGCCGTCGAACTGCTTGGCCGACAGACCGCGGAAGTCGCGGATGCGGGGCAGCGCGAGCGAGACCAGGCGGTCCACGAACTCCCACGCACGGTCGCCACGGAGGGTGACGTGCGCGCCGATGGCCTGGCCCTCACGCAGCTTGAACTGCGCGATGGACTTGCGGGCCTTGGTGACGATCGGCTTCTGGCCGGTGATCTTGGTGAGGTCGTCGACCGCACCATCGATCACCTTGCTGTCGCGAGCAGCCTCGCCGACACCGGTGTTCACGACGACCTTGACCAGGCCGGGGATCTGCATGACGTTCTCGTAGCCGAACTCGTCCTGCAGAGCCTTCTTGATCTCGGCGTTGTACTTCGCCTTCAGGCGGGGCTGGATCTTGCCAGCCACCGCAGCGTCGGTCGTTGCCATCAGAGGTCCTTACCGCTCTTCTTCGCGAAGCGCACGCGGACGGTGCGCTTCACGCCGTCCTTGGTCTGCTCCTCGACCCGGTGGCCGACCTTGGTCGGCTTCTTGGTCGAGGGGTCGACGAGTGCGACGTTCGAGATGTGGATGGGCGCCTCGACGGTCTCGAGGCCACCCGTCTTCGTGCCACGCTGCGTCTGACCGACGCGCGTGTGCTTAGTGACGTAGTTGACGCCTTCGACGACGACACGGTTCTGCTCGACGAGGACGTCGAGGACCTTGCCCTGCTTGCCGCGGTCGCCACCACGCTCGGGCTTGGCGCCCGAGATGACCTGAACCAGGTCGCCCTTCTTGATCTTCGCCATGATCAGATGACCTCCGGTGCCAGCGAGACGATCTTCATGAACTTCTTGTCGCGAAGCTCACGGCCGACCGGCCCGAAGATACGGGTGCCGCGGGGCTCCCCGTCGTTCTTCAGGATGACGGCGGCGTTCTCGTCGAACTTGATGTAGGAGCCGTCGGGACGACGGGTCTCCTTCTTGGTGCGGACGATGACCGCCTTGACGACGTCGCCCTTCTTGACGTTGCCACCGGGGATCGCGTCCTTGACGGTCGCGACGATGGTGTCGCCCAGACCGGCGTACCGGCGGCGCGAGCCACCGAGGACGCGGATCGTGAGCAGCTCCTTGGCGCCGGTGTTGTCGGCGACCTTGAGACGGGACTCCTGCTGAATCACTTGGCCTTCTCCAGAATCTCCACCAGACGCCAGCGCTTGGTGGCGCTCAGCGGGCGGGTCTCGTTGATCAGGACCAGGTCGCCGATGCCGGCGGAGTTCGCCTCATCGTGCGCCTTGACCTTCGACGTCCGGCGGATGACCTTGCCGTAAAGCGGGTGCTTCACGCGGTCCTCGACCTCGACGACGATCGTCTTGTCCATCTTGTCGCTGACGACATAGCCACGACGGGCCTTGCGGTACCCGCGGGCGTCGGCGTCGCGCACGTCGTGAGCGGCGTGCTCAGCCTCGACGGCGGCTTCCTTCTTGGTGGCCATCACTCAGCCTCTTCCTTCGGGGCGTCCTCGGCGGCGTCCGCCTTCTTCGCCTTCGACTTGGTCGCCTTCTTCGCGGGAGCCTCGACCGGAGCGGGCGTCGCACGGATGCCCAGCTCGCGCTCGCGGATCACCGTGTAGAGGCGCGCGATGTCGCGCTTGACGGCGCGGATGCGGCCGTGGCTCTCCAGCTGGCCGGTGGCCGACTGGAAACGGAGGTTGAACAGCTCCTCCTTGGCCTTGCGCAGCTCCTCAACGAGGCGCTGGTCTTCGAACGTGTCGAGCTCTGCCGGAGCGAGCTCCTTGGTGCCGATCGCCATTACGCGTCGCCCTCCTCGCGCTTGATGATGCGTGCCTTGAGCGGCAGCTTGTGGATTGCACGGGTCAGTGCCTCGCGAGCGAGCTGCTCGTCGACACCCGCGACCTCGAAGAGGACGCGGCCCGGCTTGACGTTGGCGACCCACCACTCGGGGGAACCCTTACCGGAACCCATGCGGGTCTCGGCCGGCTTCTTCGTGAGCGGACGGTCCGGGTAGATGTTGATCCACACCTTGCCGCCACGCTTGATGTGACGGGTCATCGCGATACGAGCGGACTCGATCTGACGGTTCGTCACGTACGCGGGGGTGAGGGCCTGGATGCCGAACTCGCCGAAGGAGACCTTCGTGCCGCCGGTGGCCTGACCCGAGCGCCCCGGGTGGTGCTGCTTGCGGTACTTGACCTTACGGGGGATGAGCATTATGCCGACGCTCCTTCTGCAACAGGTGCCTCGTTGCGCGGGGCACGGCGGCGGTCACCACGGTCGTCACGGCGCGACTTCGGCGCGTTGGCCTGCTCGCGCGCGAGCTCCTTGGCGGTGAGGTCGCCCTTGTAGATCCACACCTTCACGCCGATGCGGCCGAAGGTGGTCTTGGCCTCGTAGAAGCCATAGTCGATGTTCGCGCGCAGCGTGTGCAGCGGCACACGACCCTCGCGGTAGAACTCCGACCGGCTCATCTCGGCGCCGCCGAGACGGCCCGAGACCTGGATGCGGATGCCCTTGGCTCCGGCGCGCTGCGCGCCCTGCAGACCCTTGCGCATCGCGCGACGGAACGCCACGCGAGCCGAGAGCTGCTCGGCGATGCCCTGGGCGACCAGCTGAGCGTCGGCCTCGGGGTTCTTGACCTCGAGGATGTTCAGCTGGATCTGCTTGCCCGTGAGCTTCTCGAGGTCGCCGCGGATGCGCTCGGCCTCTGCACCACGACGACCGATCACGATGCCCGGGCGGGCGGTGTGGATGTCGACGCGGACGCGGTCACGGGTGCGCTCGATCTCGATGTTCGAGACGCCGGCACGGTCGAGCTGCGTCTGCAGCAGGCGACGGATCTTGATGTCCTCGGCCACGTAGTCGGCGTAACGCTGACCCGGCTTCGTCGAGTCGGAGAACCAGCGCGACACGTGGTCCGTGGTGATGCCGAGGCGGAAGCCGTACGGGTTGACCTTCTGTCCCATTACTTGCTCGCCTTCTTGTTGCTGTCACCGGCCGCGGCAGGGGCCGCCTCCGGCGTCGAGAGCACGACCGTGATGTGGCTCGTGCGCTTCTTGATCTGGAAAGCGCGACCCTGTGCACGGGGCTGGAAACGCTTGAGCGTCGTGCCCTCGTCCACGTACGCGTTCTTCACGTACAGGTCCTGCTCGTCGAGGTACTCGCCGTCACGATCCGCCTTGACCTGCGCGTTGGCCATGGCCGACGCGACAAGCTTGTAGATCGGCTCACTGGCGGACTGCTGAGCGAACTTCAGGATCGCCAGAGCCTCCTGGGCCTGCTTGCCCTTGATGAGCGCGACGACACGACGAGCCTTCTGAGGGGTCACGCGGATGTGTCGCACGCGTGCGATGGACTCCACCATTTCTCTCTCCTCTATCGCCGCCGCGTCAGCGGCGACGGCCCTTCTTGTCGTCCTTCTCGTGGCCGCGGAAGGTGCGGGTGGGCGCGAACTCGCCCAGCTTGTGACCGACCATGGTCTCGGAGACAAACACGGGGATGTGCTTGCGACCGTCGTGGACCGCGATCGTGTGACCCAGCATGGCCGGGATGATCATGGACCGGCGGGACCAGGTCTTGATGACGTTCTTCGTGCCGGCTTCGTTCTGCACGACCACCTTGCGAAGCAGGTGCTCGTCGACGAAGGGGCCCTTCTTGAGACTGCGAGGCATCTTCTCTTACTCCTACTTGCGCTTCTTGCCGGCGTTGCGACGACGCACGATGTACTTGTCGCTTTCCTTGTTGGCGTGGCGGGTGCGGCCCTCGGCCTGACCCCACGGGGAGACGGGGTGACGTCCACCGGACGTCTTGCCCTCACCACCACCGTGCGGGTGGTCGACCGGGTTCATCGCGACACCGCGGACGGTCGGGCGGACGCCCTTCCAGCGCATGCGGCCGGCCTTGCCCCAGTTGATGTTCGACTGCTCGGCGTTGCCGACCTCGCCGATGGTCGCGCGGCAGCGCGCATCGACGTTGCGGATCTCACCGGAGGGCAGACGCAGCTGGGCGTAAGGGCCGTCCTTGGCGACGAGGCGGACCGACGCACCGGCCGAGCGCGCCATCTTCGCGCCGCCGCCGGGGCGGAGCTCGATGGCGTGGATGACGGTACCCGTGGGGATGTTCTTCAGCGGGAGGTTGTTTCCCGGCTTGATGTCCGCCGCGGGGCCCGACTCGACGATGTCGCCCTGCTTCAACTTCGCCGGCGCGAGGATGTAGCGCTTCTCGCCGTCGAAGTAGTGCAGCAGCGCGATGCGCGCGGTGCGGTTGGGGTCGTACTCGATGTGCGCGACCTTGGCGTTCACGCCGTCCTTGTCATTGCGACGGAAGTCGATGACGCGGTACTGGCGCTTGTGGCCACCACCGATGTGACGGGTCGTGATGCGGCCCTGGTTGTTGCGACCACCGGTCTTCGAGATCGGGCGCAGCAGCGACTTCTCCGGCGTCGATCGGGTGATCTCGGCGAAGTCAGCCACCGACGAGCCGCGACGGCCCGGGGTCGTGGGCTTGTACTTGCGAATAGCCATGATTGTCCTTATCCCCCGGATCAGCCGATTGCCGTGAAGATGTCGATGGTGCCCGACTTCAGGCTCACGATGGCGCGCTTGGTGTCCTTGCGCTTACCGGTGCCGAAGCGGGTGCGACGGGCCTTGCCGACGCGGTTGATCGTGTTGACGGACGCGACCTTGACGCCGAAGATCTTCTCGATGGCGAGCTTGATCTCGGTCTTCGAAGCGCGCGGGTCGACGAGGAAGGTGTACTTGCCCTCGTCGATCAGGCCGTAGCTCTTCTCGGACACGACCGGCTTCAGGATGATGTCGCGCGGGTCCTTGTTCAGGGCCGTCTGGAGAACAGATGCCTGCTCGCTCATGCGGAGACCTCCTGGTTGGCGCCGGACTTGGAGGCGATGAAGCCCTCGAGCGCGGCCTGGGTGAAGACGATGTCGTCGGAGACGAGCACGTCGTAGGCGTTGAGCTGGTCGAACGTCAGCACGTGGACGTGGCCGAGGTTGCGGATGCTCTTGAGCGCGAGCTCGTCGCCGCGCTCGATGACCACGAGGACGTTCTTCGACGTGGCGACCTGGGCGAGGAAGCCCGCGGCGGCCTTGGTCGACGGCGCGCCGTCGGTGCCGAAGGTGTCGATCGCGTGCAGACGGTCACCGCGGAAGCGGTCGCTGAGCGCGCCCAGCAGGGCGGCCGCGATCATCTTCTTGGGGGTGCGCTGCGAGTAGTCGCGCGGCTTCGGGCCGTGCACGATGCCACCGCCGGTCATGTGCGGCGCGCGGATCGAGCCCTGGCGGGCGTTACCCGTGCCCTTCTGCTTGAAGGGCTTGCGGCCGGCACCCGAGACCTCGCCACGACGCTTGGTCGAGTGCGTGCCCTGGCGAGCCGCCGCGAGCTGCGCGACGACGACCTGGTGGATGAGCGGGATGTTCGTCTTGACGTCGAACAGCGCGGCGGGAAGCTCGACGGAGCCTGCCTTCTTGCCGTCTGCCTTGAGGACGTCGAGCGCGAGAGTGGAGTCAGCCATGATCAGGCACCCTTCACTGCGTTGCGGACGTAGACGATGCGGCCGCGAGCACCGGGGACGGCGCCCTTGACGAGCATGAGTCCCTTCTCGATGTCGATGGCGTGCACCGTGAGGTTGAGGACGGTCACGCGCTCGCCACCCATACGGCCGGCCATGCGCATGCCCTTGAAGACGCGGCTCGGGGTCGACGATGCGCCGATGGAGCCGGGCTTGCGGTGGTTGCGGTGCGCACCGTGCGATGCCGAGACGCCCTTGAAGTTGTGGCGCTTCATGACACCGGCGGTGCCCTTGCCCTTGCTCGTGCCGACGACGTCGACGAGCTGGCCGGCCTCGAACGTGCCGTCCACCGTGAGCTCCTGGCCCAGGGTGTAGTCGGCGGCGTCGGCCGTGCGGACCTCGGTCACGTGGCGACGCGGCGTGACGCCGGCAGCCTCGAAGTGAGCCGAGAGGGGCTTGTTCACCTTGCGCGGGTCGATCTGGCCGTACGCGATCTGCACGGCGTTGTAGCCGTCCTTCTCGGGGGTACGGATCTGGGTGACCACGTTCGGCGCGAGCTCGATGACGGTGACGGGAACGAGCTTGCCGTTCTCGTTCCAGACCTGGGTCATGCCGAGCTTGGTGCCGAGCATGCCCTTGGAAACCTTGGAGTTGATGTCAGCCATGTCGAACCTCAGAGCTTGATCTCGATGTTGACGTCGGCCGGCAGGTCGAGACGCATCAGCGAGTCGACGGCCTTGGGCGTCGGGTCGACGATGTCGATCAGGCGCTTGTGGGTGCGCATCTCGAAGTGCTCGCGGCTGTCCTTGTACTTGTGGGGCGACCGGATGACGCACACGACGTTCTTCTCGGTCGGAAGGGGCACGGGTCCGACGACGGTCGCGCCCGCACGGGTCACGGTGTCGACGATCTTGCGTGCGGACGTGTCGATGACCTCGTGGTCATACGACTTCAGGCGAATGCGGATCTTCTGTCCCGCCATTGTCTGCTCTCTCTCTTTAAGCGTCTTACCGTCCGGGACCGGGTGGCCCTGGGGCATTGGACGCACGTCGGCGCTGTTCGCGCCTCGGCACTCGTTCTTCTCGGGCCCTCGACCTCGCGGTCGGGAGCCTGTCGAAGAGGCTGCACCACTGTTCTGCTGTCAGCCGCACACCCGGAGGTGACGGATGCCCGACCCCCGCCGCGCACGGCAGTGCCCTCGATGATGAAGGTGTCGGGATTGTGTTCTGCTGCCCGCGGCCTAGAACCCTGCGGCCTCCCGGAGGAGGCGCCGTCTATGCACTGCCCTGGCAGTGATCCGGCGCACGCACAGCGGCGACGGAATATCGAACCTGTCTATTCTGCCACGGCGGATTTCACTTCTGCAAACCCGGGCGTGTCGCGCTCACCGGACTCTCAGGGACCCCCTCCTCCGCGAGCGTTCAGCCCGCGGAGGAGCGCGGGGCGAGGCATCCCCATGCCTCGCCCCGCTTGGGGAGGGCGTTCAGTGCGAGGGGGCACACCGAACGCGAGGAATCCAGCGTGAAGGGACGCCGGACGCCTCGACCGAGGGCACGGCGGAAGACCCGCCGCGCAGGCGGGGAGACGCTCAGGCGCACGGAGTGCGCGCGTCGCACGATGATCCCCAAAATCGTTTTCCCCAGATTTCCAACGCGGACGAACCGCGTGATTCGGGAGCCGAACCCCTTCGGCGTCCCCGACCGCAAGATCCCCAGGCGGTCGACATGATCCTACTCGATGTATCCGCGAATGCGCCACATCCGAGGGCGCTGTGCACCGGCATTCCCCCGGACGCGGAAGAGCGGCGGCCCCGGTCTCGGGGGCCGCCGCTCTTCCGCGGAGACGTCCGGCTCTACTCGTTGCCGATGCTCTTGTCCGCGCTGTCGCGGATCTCGTCGATCTTGTCCGCCGCGCCCGGTGCGATCTTCTTCGCGAAGTCGGCGACGCCGTCGAGCACCTTGTCGCTGATGTCTTCGGCCTGCTCGCTCTTGACGGCTTCGGCGAGCTTGTCCTTGTTCTGCTCGTACAGGTCCTTGCCCTTGTTGACGGCGTCCTCGATACCCATGTGAATCCCCTTCGGAGGTGTGTGCTTCCGACGATCGCGCCGGACACCTCATTGTGCCGGGCAGAACCGGGCGACGGAACCCTCGATCCGGAAAACGACAAAGGGGTCGAGCCCGAAGGCTCGACCCCTTTGCGAGGAAGCAGATGCTTACTTGATGATCTTCGTCACCGTACCGGCGCCGACCGTACGACCACCCTCACGGATGGCGAAGCCGAGGCCCTCCTCCATGGCGATCGGCTGGATCAGCTCGACCGTCATGTCGGTGGTGTCGCCGGGCATGACCATCTCGGTGCCCTCGGGCAGCGTGATGACGCCGGTGACGTCCGTGGTGCGGAAGTAGAACTGCGGACGGTAGTTCGTGTAGAAGGGGTTGTGGCGGCCACCCTCGTCCTTGGACAGGATGTAGGCCGTGCCCTCGAAGTCGGTGTGCGGCGTGACCGAACCCGGCTTCACGATGACCTGGCCGCGCTCCACGTCCTCGCGCTTGGTGCCGCGGAGGAGCAGACCACAGTTCTCGCCGGCCCAGGCCTCGTCGAGCTGCTTGTGGAACATCTCGATACCGGTGACGGTCGTCTTCTGCGTCGGGCGCAGACCCACGATCTCGACCTCGGAGTTGATGGCCAGGGTGCCACGCTCGGCGCGACCCGTGACGACGGTGCCACGACCGGTGATCGTGAAGACGTCCTCGACGGGCATGAGGAACGGCTTGTCACGGTCACGCTCCGGGTCCGGCACACTGTCGTCGACAGCCTGCATGAGCTCGAGGATCGCGTCGACCCACTTCTCGTCGCCCTCGAGAGCCTT
Source organism: Microbacterium sp. HSID17254 (assembly GCF_003989315.1). Taxonomy (NCBI): domain Bacteria; kingdom Bacillati; phylum Actinomycetota; class Actinomycetes; order Micrococcales; family Microbacteriaceae; genus Microbacterium; species Microbacterium sp. HSID17254. The sequence continues at coordinate 62,499 of NZ_RBLT01000006.1, read as the reverse complement.
GAGAGCGGAGACACGGACGACGGGAGCGTTGTCGCCGTCGAAGCCCTGGCTCGAGAGCAGCTCGCGGACCTCGAGCTCGACGAGCTCCAGGATCTCCTCGTCGTCGACCGCGTCGGACTTGTTCAGCGCGACGAGCAGGTAGGGGACGCCGACCTGCTTGGCGAGCAGCACGTGCTCGCGCGTCTGCGCCATCGGGCCGTCGGTGGCCGCGACGACGAGGATCGCGCCGTCCATCTGCGCCGCACCCGTGATCATGTTCTTGACGTAGTCGGCGTGGCCGGGGGCGTCAACGTGGGCGTAGTGGCGCTTCGGGGTCTCGTACTCGATGTGCGAGATGTTGATCGTGATACCGCGCTGGCGCTCTTCCGGCGCCGAGTCGATGGAAGCGAAGTCACGCTGCACGTTCGTGTCGGACGGGTACTTGTCAGCAAGCACCTTCGAGATCGCTGCGGAGAGCGTGGTCTTGCCGTGGTCGACGTGACCGATCGTTCCGATGTTGACGTGCGGCTTGGTCCGCTCGAACTTGGCCTTAGCCACTGGGTCCTCCTCAGGACGTCGTTGTAGAGGTGCCGGGCACTGGTTTGCGACCGGTTCTCTACGGGTTAGGTTCTCAGTTTAGTAGAGAGGGAATGTGAAGTTGTAGGTGACCTGGGAACCCCGGGTGCTTCGACAGGCTCAGCGACCCAGGGTTCCCAGAAGTGTTACTCGCCCTTGGCCTTCTGGACGATCTCGTCGGCCACCGCGCGCGGGACCTCGGCGTAGCTGTCGAACTCCATGGAGTAGACGGCACGGCCCGAGGTCTTCGAGCGCAGGTCGCCGATGTAGCCGAACATCTCGGACAGCGGCACCGCGGCGCGCACGACCTTGACGCCGGCGGCGTCCTCCATCGACTGGATCTGGCCACGACGCGAGTTCAGGTCGCCGATGACGTCGCCCATGTACTCCTCCGGAGTACGGACCTCGACGGCCATCAGCGGCTCGAGCAGCACGGGGTTGGCACGGCGAGCGGCCTCCTTGAAGCCCATGGAGCCCGCGATCTTGAACGCCATCTCCGAGGAGTCGACGTCGTGCGCCGCACCGTCGACGATGGTCGCCTTGACGCCCACCATCGGGTAGCCCGCGAGGACACCGACGTTCATGGCGTCCTGGAAACCGGCGTCGATCGAGCCGATGTACTCGCGCGGGATGCGGCCACCGGTGACCGCGTTCACGAACTCGTACGTCTTCTCGCCGTCGAGCTCGAGCGGCTCGATGTTGAACTGGATCTTGGCGAACTGGCCCGATCCACCGGTCTGCTTCTTGTGCGTGTAGTCGTGCTTCTCGACGGCCTTGCGGATCGTCTCGCGGTACGCGACCTGCGGCTTGCCGACGTTCGCCTCGACGCGGAACTCGCGCTTCATGCGGTCCACGAGGATGTCGAGGTGCAGCTCGCCCATGCCCTTGATGGTCGTCTGACCGGTCTCGGGGTTGAGCTCCGTGCGGAAGGTCGGGTCCTCCTCAGCGAGCTTCTGGATCGCGAGACCCAGCTTCTCCTGGTCGGCCTTGGTCTTCGGCTCGATGGCGACCTCGATCACCGGCTCCGGGAACGTCATCGACTCGAGGACGACCGGCTGCGCGATGTCGGCGAGGGTGTCACCGGTGGTGGTGTCCTTCAGGCCGATGACGGCGTAGATGTTGCCGGCGGTCAGCTTGTCGACCGGGTTCTCCTTGTTGGCGTGCATCTGGAAGATCTTCCCGATGCGCTCCTTCTTGCCCTTGGTCGAGTTGATGACCTGGGCGCCCGACTCGAGCTCGCCCGAGTAGACGCGCACGTACGTCAGACGGCCGAAGAACGGGTGCACGGCGACCTTGAAGGCCAGGGCCGCGAACGGGTCCTTCGCGTCGGGGTGACGCTCGATGATCTTCTCCTCGTCCTTCGGGTCGTGCGCCTCGATGGCGGGCACGTCCAGCGGGGAGGGGAGGTAGTCGACGACGGCGTCCAGCATCGGCTGCACACCGCGGTTCTTGAAGGCGGAGCCGCAGAGGACCGGGTAGATCTCGCTGGCGATGACCATCTTGCGGATGGCGCCCTTGATCTCCGCGACGGTGAGCTCCTCGCCGCCGAAGAACTTCTCGAGAAGCTCCTCGTCGGTCTCGGCGACCGTCTCCAGCAGCTGCTGGCGGTAGTCCTCGGCCTTGTCCTTGAGGTCGGCCGGGATCTCCTGCACCTCGTAGGAGGCACCCATGGTCACGTCACCCTTGGCGTCGCCGGGCCACACCAGGGCGCGCATCTCGATGAGGTCGATGACGCCGACGAAGTCGTTCTCGGCACCGATCGGGAGCTGCAGCACCAGCGGCTTGGCGCCGAGGCGGTTGATGATCGTGTCGACCGTGAAGTAGAAGTCCGCGCCGAGCTTGTCCATCTTGTTGACGAAGCAGATGCGGGGGACGTTGTACTTGTCGGCCTGACGCCACACGGTCTCGGACTGGGGCTCGACGCCCTCCTTGCCGTCGAACACGGCGACCGCGCCGTCGAGGACGCGGAGCGAGCGCTCCACCTCGACCGTGAAGTCCACGTGACCGGGGGTGTCGATGATGTTGATCTGGTTCTTGTTCCAGAAGCAGGTCACGGCGGCAGACGTGATCGTGATGCCGCGCTCCTTCTCCTGCTCCATCCAGTCGGTGGTCGAGGCACCGTCGTGCGTTTCGCCGAGCTTGTGGTTGACGCCCGTGTAGAACAGGATGCGCTCGGTCGTCGTGGTCTTGCCGGCATCGATGTGCGCCATGATGCCGATGTTGCGGACCTTGCTCAGGTCCGTGAGCACGTCTTGTGCCACAGGAGTGTCCTTATCTATTGGAGCAGCAGGTGTACTGCGAAGAGGGGGTGCGACGGGCCCAGGAACGCGGAAGGGTCCCTGAGCCCGTCGAAGGGGTTACCAGCGGTAGTGAGCGAACGCGCGGTTCGACTCGGCCATCTTGTGGGTGTCCTCGCGGCGCTTGACCGCGGCACCGAGGCCGTTCGACGCGTCCAGGATCTCGTTCTGGAGACGCTCGGTCATCGTCTTCTCACGACGACCCTTGGCGTAGCTCACGAGCCAGCGCAGCGCGAGGGTGTTCGCGCGGTGCGGCTTGACCTCGACCGGAACCTGGTAGGTCGAGCCACCGACGCGGCGGCTGCGGACCTCGAGCGTGGGGCGCACGTTGTCGAGCGCCTTCTTCAGGGTGGCGACGGCGTCCTGGCCGTTCTTCGCCTCGACGCCGCGGAGGGCGCCGTAGACGATCGACTCGGCCAGCGACTTCTTGCCGTCGACGAGGATCTTGTTCACCAGCGAGGTGACGATCGGAGCGCCGTAGACCGGGTCGTTGACGACGGGGCGCTTGGGGGCGGGACCCTTACGAGGCATCTAACTCAACCCTTCTTCGCGCCGTAGCGGGAACGAGCCTGCTTACGGTTCTTGACGGCCTGGGTGTCCAGAGCGCCACGGACGATCTTGTAACGCACACCGGGGAGGTCCTTCACACGACCGCCGCGGACGAGCACCAGGGAGTGCTCCTGCAGGTTGTGGCCCTCACCGGGGATGTACGCGGTGACCTCGGTCCCGTTGCGGAGCTTCACACGAGCGACCTTGCGCATCGCCGAGTTCGGCTTCTTCGGGGTGGTGGTGTAGACGCGGGTGCAGACCCCGGCCTGCTGCGGGTTCGACTTGAGCGCGGGCGCCTTGGTCTTCGAGACCTTGGGCGAGCGACCCTTGCGAACCAACTGCTGAATGGTTGGCACGTTCTCTCCTCATAGTGCTGCACGGTGACAGCGTGATGGGTTTCACATCATGACCCACCGGCACGCCGGAACCGGCGAGCTTTTGGTGTGGTGGGTATGCCGTGGGGGCGGACCGGCGAGGTGCCGACGCCCAGCGCGCACGTCAGGACGTGCACACACCTGATCAAGTGTAATGCCGCGTAACCTGACGGTCAAATGACGGCCGCCCTCGCCCGGCCCGCGCGGAGTCAGGGGATGTCGGGGTCGAACGGGGAGTCCAGCGACTCCGTCAGCTCGGCGAGGAGCGCCTCGATCTGCGGCTCGACGTGCCGGGACACCGCCGCCTGGATCGTGATGCGGTGCCGGAGCAGGATCCCGCAGATCTCCCGGCCGACGAGGTTCGCGTACTCGTCCGCGAGGGCGACCTCCTGTCGCAGTGCCGTCTTGGCCTCGTCGGAGAGCGGAGGCAGCGGTGGCAGCTCGGCCGCGGAGTCGTCGGCGAGGCCGGCGATCGTGAAGAGGAAGGGGGCACCGGGCACCGGCTCCGGGTCCAGCGGCATGCCCTCGAACTCGGGGTCGAGGTCTTCCGTCGGTCGATAGCTGCGTGCCCTGTTGCGCGCGGCCTGCTGGTCGAGTTCCCGCTGCAGCGTGGGGAGGTTCCGCGCGGTGTACTCGGCGACCGCGTGGTCGACGATCGTCTTGATGCGCGTCGACAGGCCGTGCTGGACGCCGTGCGGGGTGGTGCCGGCGATTCCCGCGGCGGCGAGGATGGGCGAGCCGAGACAGCGTCGGCAGGGCGCGGTCCGGCCGCGGTGCGTCGCCGGCTCCCAGCGCGGCACCCAGCGCAACCAGGCCTCGACGGCCTGGTCGACCTGCGTCTCCAATGAGCGCTCCACCCCACCAGGGTACGGCGCGTCGCCGCTCACGGCGCGGATTTCCGGGGTGTCATTCCCCCTCGTCGCGCTCCCACGGCCATCGCGGCTGCGCCGACTTCGTGCGGCGCAGGGCGATCCCGCCCCAGGCGGCCACCGCCGCCGCGGCGAGGAGCACGAGACTCGCGCCGCCGCGGACGAGATCTCCGGCGACGGCCGTGGCCACGACCACGTCGCTCGTCGCGACGAGCACGGCGAACCAGACGGTGGCCAGGTGCACGAGGGCCGTGAGCAGCGCGATCACGGGAGCGGAGCCGAAGGAGGCGTGTCCCCGCCGCACCGTCGCCCACAGGACCAGTGCGAACACCACGACCGCCGCGACCATGCCGGACACCCCGGGGATCTGCCCGAGGCCCGGTGCATCGATGATGTCCCGGTCGGTGGCGACGCTGAGCGCACCCAGGCCGAAGACGGCGAGGGCGAAGAAGGCGATGGTGGCCATCACTGCCGCGAGGACAGCCGAAACCCCCGCGGACTCGGGCCCGCGGGGGTTCGGCGTGGTGGTGTTCGTGATTACCTCGACAGGGTGGGACCGGCCTCGAGGGTGCGCTCGTACTCGCGCTGCGCCTCCTCGTTCAGCTCGGTCTTGCGGGCGCCGCTGCGGGCCACCCAGGCGCCGAACCAGATCGTGAGCTCGCGGGCGAACACGAAGGCCGCGATCGCCAGCGGTGCCAGCAGCTGCTCCCCCGCGAGTTCGAGGCCCTGCGACGCCGTGAGCTTCCAGAACGGCGCCTCGAAGAGCTGCCCCAGGATGTGTCCGGCGTAGGCGATGAGTCCGACCACGATGCCGAACACCACCCACAGGCCCCAGCGGCCACGGTTGATGATCGCTCCGAGGAGCCAGAAGCCGAGGAAGAACACGACCACCGGCGTCCAGAAGCCCCAGGTGAGCAGCGGGGCCACGAGCGCCTCGCCGATGTTCTCCCCGTTCACGTCGCCGGCGAGAGCGCCGAGGCCGAGGACGGTCGCGAGGTAGAGCAGCGCGAAGGCGACGGTGGCGAGCAGGCCGATGGCCCCGGCGGTGCCGCGGTTGCCGCGCTCGCGCGGCGGCTCCGGCGCCTGCACGAAGATCGGCTGCGGCTGCTGAGGCTGCGGCGCGGCGGCAGCGGCACCGTTCGTGAGCGGCTCGGAGGGCACGATCCGGGTGTCGGTGTCGTCGGCATGGGAGGCGTAGGCGGCGCCTGCCATGGCCGACTCCTCGTGCGCGCGGGGGGCCGAGGTGTCGTACAGCGAGGTCTCCGGCGTCGCGTACAGCGACGTCTCGGGGGTCGCGTCGCGTCGCTCGTCACCGAAGCGGTCGGCGCCGGGACGGTCGCCCTCCGTGCGGCTCGGTGCCGGTGCGGAGGAGGCGAAGGTGCCGGGGTGCTCCCGCTCGGCGGCCTCGAACGCGGCGAGATCGGGGTCGACCGCGGGCTCCTGCCGCGCTGCGGCCTGGTCGGCCGGCGTCTCCGCAGACGCCGGCGTCGCGCCTTCGGCACGCGAGCGGTCGACGTCGTCCGCGCCGCCGGGAACATCTCCGCGGGCTGCCGCTGCGGCGTCGAGACCGGCGTTCGCGCTGCCGACGACGTCGTCGACGTCGTTCGACTTCTCGGGCTGACGAGCCTCGGGATCACTCATGGGATGCGCCTCTCATCGGGGATGTGCAGTGCGAGATTACCGCCGCGCGTCCCGGCGCTTCCGGAGGCGTGCCGTCGTGTCGCCATACGCGTCGCCGCGCGGGTTCCGCGGCTCAGGGGAAAGTGCTGCGGAGCGCGTCGCCGGCGAACTGCGCGAGGATCGGGAGCATCGGCAGTGAGAGCCAGACCAGAGCGCCGACGATCCCGGCGCACACGATGCCGGCGAACCAGCTCATCCCGAGGTTCCGACCACCCACCCGTGCCATGGTCCCACCGTAGGCCCGCGCCCCCGCCCGGGCCGTGAGCAACGCCGCGACGCGGCGGCCTCGGTCAGCGGACGCCGCGGCCGCGCATCCGCCACAGCAGCCAGAGCCCGGAGGCCGGGACCAGCAGGAACCCCAGCAGCAGGAGCAGGTGCCACTCCCCGAAGGACGGGACGAGCGGGTTCACCACGTCCGACACCGCGTCGCCGTCGGTCGAGCTGCCGGAGGCCGACCCCGTCGAGAACCCCGTCATGGTCGAGGTGATCAGGAAGGACAGCCCCGTGGCCGCGAAGGGCACGAGGATCGCGAGCGCCTTCTCCCAGGTCCGCCACATCGCACTGAGGCTCACGAGCACCGCGCCCACGAACCAGCCGACGACCGGCACCACGATCCCGCCGAAGCTCAGGGTGAGCGCGGCCGCGATCGCGAAGCCCCGCGTCGCCGTCGTCGGCGTGCGAGGTGCCGACGGAGCGGGCGCGGGCGCAGGGAACACGACGGGCGGCACCGTCGGCACCTCGTCCCCCGCTTCACGGGCGATCCCTCGGGGATCCCCCAGCCTGTCGATCCGTTCCGCGGTCGCCTCCGCGTCGAGCCCGTCGAGCTCCTCCGCGATCCCGCCGCGGATGTCCGACGCGACACCGTGCGGGAGGCCGCGCATCGCCTCGTCCAGCCGGGCCAGGTAGTCGTCACGCAGCTCGGCTGCGGTCTTCTCGGTCATGGTCATCCTTCCCCCACCATGCCCGTGACGGCACGGGCGAACGGCGCCCACTGCGCCCGGAAGCGCGCGAGCTGATCGATACCGGCATCCGTGAGCCGGTAGTACTTGCGCGCCGGACCGCTCTCGGACGGCCGGTCGAACGTCGTCACCCAGCCGTTGTCCCGCAACCGCCCGAGCAGCGGGTAGAGGGTGCCGATGCTGGCGATCAGCCCGGCGCCGGTGAGTGCCTCCGACAGCTGCCAGCCGTACATGGGCTCGCGCGAGAGCAGGCCGAGCACGCAGTACTCCACCACTCCCTTGCGCATCTGCGCCCCGGCGTCCGCTGTCATGCCTCACAAGGTAGCATGTGACGCACGCTAGCGCTGCCCGATGCGTCGATCAGCCCTTGGTCGCCCCCGCGGTGAGACCGCCGACGATGTACTTCTGCAGGAAGAGGAAGAGCACCATCACCGGGATCGCCGCCATGACCGCGCCGGCGGAGAAGGCCGACCAGTCGGCGTAGCGAGGGTTCGCCACGAGCTTGGTCAGACCGACGACGAGGGTCTGCTGATCCACGTCGACGAGCATGACGCTGGCGATCACGTACTCGTTCACCGTGCCGATGAAGGAGAGCAGACCGACGACCGCGAGGATCGGGGCGACCAGGCGGAGGATGATCGTGAAGAAGATCCGCGCGTGCCCGGCGCCGTCGATGCGGGCGGCCTCGTCGATCTCCTTCGGGATCGTGTTGAAGAAGCCGTACATCAGGTAGGTGTTCACGCCAAGCGCGCCGCCGAGATAGACGAGGATCAGGCCGGTGTGCGTGTTGAGGCCGATCGCCGGGAACCAGTCCCCCAGCGTCGACATCAGCAGGAAGATCGCGACCACCGCGAGGAGCTGCGGGAACATCTGCACCACGACGATGGTGACGAGCCCCACGCGACGGCCCGCGAAGCGCATGCGGGAGAAGGCATATGCCGCACAGGCGCCGATGAAGACGGTGACCGCGCCCGTCACGACCGCGATGAGCAGCGTGTTCAGGAACCACGTCCCGTACGGGTTCTGCGGATCGCTGAGGATGCGCACGTAGCTGTCGATCCCGATCGCCGAGAAGAGCTGGTTCGACCCGGTGAGCGTGCCCTTCGGGTTGAGCGAGGCCGACACGACGTACAGGAGCGGGAAGAGGGCGAAGGCGCTCACCACGATGGCGACGAGGTGACGCCATCCGGTGTCGGCGAACCAGGCGCCGAACGAACGACGCGGCGGAGCGGTGCGCGGGGCGGTGGCGGTGCTGGGGACGGTGCTCATGTCAGTTCAGCTCCTCGAGGGCCTTGGTCTTGCGGAAGCTGATGATCGAGATCGTCGCGACCACGACGAAGATCAGGATCGTGAAGGCGGAGGCGAGACCGTAGTCGCGGGTCTGACCGGTGAAGGCCACCTTGTAGACCATCGAGATGAGGATGTCCGTGTGGCCGACGGGGATCGACACGTCGCTGAAGCGCGGGCCGCCCTTGGTCAGCATGTAGATCAGGTTGAAGTTGTTGAAGTTGAACGCGAACGACGAGATCAGCAGCGGCGCCACGGTCACCAGCAGCAGCGGCAGCTTGATGCGGCGGAAGATCTGCCACGCGTTCGCGCCGTCCATGACGGCGGCCTCGTTCACGTCGTCCGGGATGCCCTGCAGCGCGCCCATGCAGACGAGGAACATGTACGGGAAGCCGAGCCAGAGGTTCACCAGCAGCACGGACACCTTCGCCAGCACCGGATCGGTGAGCCACGGGATGGCCGCGCCACCGAACAGCACCTGGTTGATGAACCCGAAGCTCTCGTTCATCATCCCGGCCCAGACGAGCGCGGAGAGGAACGCGGGGAAGGCGTACGGGAGGATGAGGATGATCCGGTAGCCGTTGCGGAAGCGCATGCGCGTGTTGTTGAAGACGAGCGCGAGCAGCAGGCCGAGGAAGAAGGTCGTCGCGACGGAAACCAGCGCGAAGACGAAGGTCCAGACGGTGACCGAGATGAGCGGACCGCGGATGGACTCGTCGGTCACCGCGCGGACGAAGTTGTCGAAGCCGACCGTGGTCTGCCAGCCGGGCAGCAGCTGCTCGCCGTCCTCCGCGGTGAACGCACCGTCGCCGGTATCGCTGTAGACCGTGCCGGTCGCGGTGTCCGTGATCGTGTCGGCAGCGGCGTCGTAGGTCAGCGTCGAGACGTACAGGTAGCCGTTCTGCCCGTCGGGTGCACGGAGGCTGCCGTCGTTGGGGTCGTCGCTGAACGGGACGGAGAGCTGCTCCAGCTCCTCCGACAGGGTGAAGACGGTGGCCAGCGGAAGCGTGGTCCACCCGTCGACGGCGACGGCCTTGCCACCCTCGAACTCCGCGTCGACCTCGGCGAGAGGCTGCTCCGCCGTGCCGAGGAGCGCATCCCCGTCGTCGGGATCCGTGACGAGGAGGCCGTAGGTGCCGAACTGCTCGACCACCGTGACGGGATACGTCGGGGAGTCCTCGACGCGCTCCTGCGCGGAGGCGAGCAGCGACGAGATCGCCTGCTCTTTGCTCCCGTTGTGACCGGTGCCGTAGTTCGTGAAGCCGATGTAGCCCGTGTAGAGGAGCGTGAAGACCTGGAACAGGACCAGGAAGATGATGCCGGGGGTGAGGTACTTCGCCGCGATGCGCTTGCGGGAGAAGTAGATGTAGTTGACGACGACCGTCACCGCGACGACGAGGCCGAGCACCAGCCACTCGCGCTGCACGAGCAGCACGAACACGGCGTAGACGGCGATCGCGTCCACGATCGCCAGCAACAGGATCTTGAGCAGCATCCACCCGATCGGTCGGGAGGCCGCCTCGGCGATCTTCGCCGCCTGGCGCTGCCGAGGCGTGGGGGGCGCGGTGCGCTCTTCGGTGTCTGTCATGTCGTCCTCGTCATGGTCCTGCCGGGGCGGGCTGGGTGGCCCGCCCCGGCAGGGTCGTCATCTTGTCGGCCGTTACTCGATCGCGGCGGTCACGTCGTCGACGAGCTTCTGCCACGTCGCCTGCGGGTCCTCGCCGTTGATGATGGCGGCCTCGGCCACGCCCCAGAACTGCCAGACCGCGCCCATGGCAGGGATCGCCGGCATGGGGACCGCGTCGGCGCCGACGGACTGGAAGCCGGCGATGATCGGGTCGGACGCCGCGGTGTCGGCGGCAGCCGTGAGGGCCGGGAGGACGTTGCCGGCCTTGAACAGCTCCAGCTGCACGTCCTCCGTGCCGAGGTAGTTGACGAGGAAGTCGTTGGCCGCGACCTTGTTCTTCGACTCGGCGCTCACGAAGAAGCCCTTGACGCCGGCGAACGGCGAGGCCGTCTCCCCCGTCGGGCTCGGGATCGGGTCGATCTCGACGTTGATGCCCGCCTCGGTGGCCGCGCCCACGTTCCACGGGCCGGTCAGCCAGAAGGCGGCGGTGCCGTCGAGGAACTGCTGCTTGGCGATCTCACCGTCGATGTCGGTGTTCAGCGTGCCGGCCGCGCCCTGCGCGCCCAGCCAGTCGGCGAAGGCGAAGCCGCCCTCGCTGCCGAGCTGCAGGTCGGTCGGGTCGTAGCTGCCGCTGTCGTCGGTGCCGAAGACCGGAGCGCCGAACGCGGTCTGGAACGGGTACAGGTGGTACGGGTTGCCCTCGGCGCCCTGCTCCACCACGAAGGTGCCCTTCGAGACCATGTCGTCGAAGCTCGTCGCGGGCTCGGGGACGAGGTCGGCGTTGCGCAGGACCGCGATGTTCTCGACCGCGTACGGGAGCATGTAGACGGTGCCCTCATAGGTCGCCGCCTGGAGCGCGACGGGGAGGTAGTCCTCGGAGCTGTCGCCGAGCTCGATCGGCGCGACGACACCGTTGGTCGAGAGCTCGCCGAGCCAGTCGTGAGCGCCCATGACCACGTCGGGGCCCTTGCCGGTCGGGACCTGCTGGATGAAGTCGTCCTTCATGTCGTCGACGGACTTCCCCACCAGCTTGACCGTGACACCGGTCTTCTCCTGGTACGCGTCCGCCGCGCCCTGCAGCGCGTCGACCCGCTCGGCGTCGACCCAGACGGTCAGCGTGCCGCCGCTGTCCCCACCGGAGGAAGAGTCGTCGCCGCCGGATCCGGTCGAGCAGCCGGCGAGCGTCAGAGCCGAAACGATGGCGATGGCGCCCGCGGCGACCATGCCCCTCTTGTTCACCTTCATTGGTGTGTGCCTCTCTCAGTGCTGAGCGCCTGCAAGACTGCAAGCGCTTACAGTATGCATCGTTTCGAAAGGCGATCACAATCCGCAACCGCGTCGATATCAACCCGTGATCGGCCCGGCGCCCGGGGCGAGGCATGAAAACGCTTCCATATCAGCCGGAGTTCCAACCTTTCGCGGCTCCGCGGGGTTCCCCGTACGGCTCATCTACGAGAGCATCGCTGGATGGGGATCCACGTTCGGGCGGCTGCCGCCGTCGTCGCCCTGTCCACGGTCGCGCTCAGCGGATGCACCAGCGTGGGAGCCGCATACGCCGTGCTCGATCGGGAAGCCGGGGCGCGGGACGAGGTTCCGGCAGATCTGCCCGGCTACGCGTGGGACGACGTGGACCAGGCGACAGCCCGGTTCGTCGGCGAAGACGAAGGGACATCCCTGTGGCTCGCTCGCGCCCGCGACGACGCTTCCGCATGCCTCTTGGCGTACGCCGACGAGGAGAGCTGGGTGCTCGGGTGCGGCGGTGGCGGCGCGCTCTTCTCGGTCGGAGGCATGACGGGCACGTTCACCGTCGTCCCCGATGGTGCGCCCGCTCCGGAGGGGATGACTCGGATATCCGAGAACGTCTACACGGCGAGCGGCGGCAGTTCGCACTCGTAGGCGACTGTGACGTAGCCGACCTGGTCCCCGTTCGGAGAGGTCACCGCCATCGGGTCGCCACCGTACGCGCCGATCAGTCCTGTGATCCGGAGACGCGCTCCCGGGGTGCCGCGCCCACGGGACTTTCCGCACAGCCGCGGATACAGTTGAGGCATGGCTGACAGTTCCTTTGACATCGTCTCGAAAGTGGATCGCCAGGAGGCCGAGAACGCCCTGAACCAGGCGCGCAAAGAGGTGGAGCAGCGCTACGACTTCAAGGGGACCGGCGCTTCGATCGCCTGGAGTGGCGAGCAGATCCTCATCACCGCGAACACCGAGGAGCGCGCGAACGCCGTCCTCGACGTGTTCCAGTCCAAGCTCATCAAGCGCGGCATCTCCCTGAAGAGCCTCGACTCGGGCGAGCCTTTCGCCAGCGGCAAGGAGTTCCGCATCCTGTCGAGCCTGAAGGACGGCATCTCCTCCGAGAACGCGAAGAAGATCGGCAAGATCATCCGCGACGAGGGCCCCAAGGGCGTGAAGAGCCAGATCCAGGGTGACGAGCTGCGCGTGCAGTCCAAGAGCCGCGACGACCTCCAGGCCGTGATCGCGCTCCTCAAGGGCAGCGACCTCGACATCGATCTGCAGTTCATCAACTACCGCTGACGCCACTCGCGTCGGAGGCCAGGGCTCGGGAGTCATCCCGGGCCCTTTCTTTTCCCCGGTCAACGCATACCGAGATATCGGTGTTCTTCGTCGAGACTGGAGGCGGTCGTGACTCGTCACGACTCCGACGCCATCCCCGCCCGACACCCGATCGCCGCGGTGGATGCGCTTCGAGGATGCCACGCCGGCTCAGGGGAGGGAGCGGCGCGGGCCCCCGGAGCTCGCGTCGGCCTGGGGTCTGCCGACGTCGCACGCCGACCGGTCCCGGGTTCATGACAGGCCTCCCCGCCCGCTGCGCGCCCCCACGCGGATCGGCCCCCCGAGGAGGCATGACGGCAATCCTGCGGCCGTCGCTCCCCTCATCGCCCGGGAGCGGACGTCGGTCGCAGACCGAGAACCACCGGGGGCTGGGCCATGGCGCAGATCGAGTCGAAGAGCATCGGAGAGAACAAGCAGCTGCTGGCGGATGAGGTGTTCCACCACATCGGGCGGCTGATCACGGAGGGAGAGTTCGCCGAGGGCGACCGGATCCGGGACGTCGACGTGGCGGACGAGCTCCACGTCTCGCGGACGCCGGTGCGCGAAGCACTGCAGCGCTTGGAGCGACTGGGACTGGTGACGATGTACCCGAGCCGGTACACGGAGGTGACGATGGTCACGCCGCAGGTGGTGGCCGAATCGCTGGAGTTCGCCGGCTACCAGGGAGGCATCACGGCCCGGATGGCGGTGCCGCGGCTGAGCGCGGTCCAGCGCGAGCGGGTGCAGGAGCTCATCGCTCGAATGCAGGACGCGCTCACCGACGGCGCGTCCACGGCACGGGCGCGATGGGCGGTCTTCGCCTACCTCGCCGACCACAGCGGGAACCGTCAGCACCGGATGCTCATCGACGATGTCGCCGTCGCGGTGACCCGGAACCTGCGCGCCTGGGTGGTGCGCCCCGGCGATCGCGAGCGGATGCGGCAGGTGTACGCCGACTTCGCCGAAGCGGTGCGCGCCGGCGACGGCGACGAGGCGGAGCGCCTCGCACGCGCGATGTACTACGTCTGAGCGGCGCGCCAACCGACGACCCAGCGGTGCAGGCGACGATACGCGTCCTCGCGGGCTTCATGCCGGGACAGGAAGACGTCGTGCAGGGCGCCGTCGATCCGTTCGACGGTCACGGAGGAGCCGAGCCGCAGGGCCGCGCGGGCGATGTCGTCGACGACGAGGACGGAGTCGGCGGCGGTCAGCTCCTCCGACCACCGGGTCGGCGGCACGAACCGCTTCGACAGGAGGACGCAGACCGGCGCCGCGATGTCCAGACCCGCGGCGACGGCCTTGTGCCCGGTGAGGATCGCGTTGAGCCACCCGGCGTACACGGCCATCGTCTGCACGGGACGCCACGCGGTGTTGACCTCCATCGGATCGTCGGGGTCGGCCACCTCCTGCTGCGCCCGCGTGTAGTAGCCGAGATCGACCTGCGGCGCGACGTCGAGCGGCCGGATCCGCGCTTGGAACTCGACCATCGGGGCGATCGCGGCGCGCACGGGGGCGAACTGGAACTCGAGCCAGGGGCTGTTCAGGATGAGGGCGTCGGCCGCGCCGGGATGCCGGGCCGCCCACAGGCTCAGCGTCAGCCCTCCGGTCGAGTGTCCGAGCAGGATCAGGCGTCGCCCGCTCTCCTCGCCGCCCTCGCCGCGCCCCATCGCGTCCAGGGCCGCGGCGATGTCCTCGTCGTAGGTGGACAGGTCGGTGATGTAGCCCGGGGTCTGACCCTCGCGCAGACTGCGCCCGTACTTGCGCAGGTCGAGGGCGAAGAAGCGGGCACCACGAGCGGTCCAGAATCGGGCCAACCGCTTCTGGAAGAAGTAGTCCGACCACCCGTGGATGTAGAGCACGTCCACGCCCTCGAGCAGCGGGCGACGGCGCCGAGCGCGCTCCCACCACGGGACCGGAGCCGGCAGCGCGCGCACGAGGGTGGCCACCACCGGGCCCTGCTCGTCACTGCCGAGGTCGAGGGTGAGCTGGGCGAACTCGTCTCCGAGCACATCCGGGATCCACTCGGCCATGCGTCCTCCCCCTCGTGCCCAGGCTAGCCCACGGCCGTCATTCGCCGCCGGGGCGGGCCACGGAGAAATCGTCCGCGATGGCGGCGCCGATCGGGGCGAGGTCGTCGATCCCTGACCCTTCGAACGTGGTCAGACGCAGCCAGTCCTGCCCCACCCGGAGGTCGAGCACCGACCGGCCGAGCTCGTCGACGCCGGTCACGGCGGCGTCCGCCCCCTCGACGTCGACGGTGTCCTCGCCGTCCAGCCGGTCGAAGGCCCAGGCGCCGCCGGGAAGCGTGGTGAGGGTGAGGTAGCCCTGTGCCGCATACTCGTCCTCGGCCGAGGCGTAGTAGCAGATCCGCGAGCCGTTGCGCTCCTGGTACACCTCGGCCGGGATGGACCAGCCGCCGAAGGCGTCGACGACGTGCACCTCGGCGCCGACCCGCTCCGCGAGCTCGGTGGCGGTGAGGAAGCGCGTGCAGTCGACCCCGGCGACCGGGCTCTCCGGGACCTCCACGGGCTGCAGCGAGGCGACGGCGGTCGCGGCGAGCCCGCGCAGCACCTCCTCGAGCGACGCGGTGTCGTCCGGTCCGCGCTCCGGGTCGACGATCGTGGCCGAGACGAGCACGTCGCCGTCGACGATCTGGAAGAAGCAGTACCCGCCGCCTTCGCAGCGCGCCTCCTCACCGAAGTATCCGCCGCGGGACTCCGCCCCCGTCGTGACCTCGTCCGCGTCCGGGAGGATCGTGACCTCCCAGTTGCGCTCCGCCGTCCCCGCCGAACAGGCGATCCCGCCGGCCCGCTGGAACATGTGCTGCGCCGGTCCGGGGTACCAGCTCGGGGAGGACCAGACTCCGAGAACCTCGGCGACGTCGCCGCCGGCTTCGCCGAGCGCACTCGTCATGGCCGCGTCGACATCGGCGCAATCCACGTCGAAGGCGGGCGTCGGCACCTCGGCCCCCGGTGTCGGCGCGGTCGTGACCGCGGCCGACGGCGTCCTGGTCGGCTTCACCTCGGGTTCGGGCGCACAACCGGACAGCAGGAGCACGGCCACGGCGCCGAGGGCCAGGAGTGCACGAGGTCGCATGGCCTCAGCCTAGGGGCGCGGGGACCCGGCGCCGGGAGCACGCCCCGGCGCCGAGACGACTCACTCGCCGCGGGAGACGCGCACCATCTCCTCGCGCGGGACGACCTTCACGCGCGCCCGCTCCTGGGGCGCGCCGAGGCTGATCTCGTGCTCGTCGAGGCGGTGCCAGCCGTCCAGGTCGGTCCAGGCGACGCCGCGCTCGGCGAGCAGTGCCGGGATGGCCTCCTCGGACGGGTCTTCCGGGTGCCACCACGAGCCCTGGTCGTTGATCAGGTGACGGACGGTCTCCATGGCGTCGGACTTCGTGTGGCCGATGAGACCGACCGGGCCGCGCTTGATCCAGCCGGTCGCGTACACGCCGGGGACGCGGTCGTTGGAGTCCTTCGCGAGCACCTGGCCCTCGTGGTTCGGGATGACGCCGTGCTTCTTGTCGAAGGGGACGCCCGGCAGGGGCGAGCCGAAGTAGCCGATCGCGCGATACAGCGCCTGCACGGGTACCTCACGCAGCTCTCCGGTGCCGACCGCACCACCCTGACCGTCCGGCTGGGTGCGCTCGTACACGAGGGCCGCGACACGGCCGTTCTCGTCGGTGCGCACCTCGACCGGGCGCGCCCAGAAGTGCAGGTGCAGGCGGCGCGAGGCGGTGCCGCCGGCGTTGTTGACGGAGTCGCGCTTGCGCCAGGACTGCAGGATGCGGTCGATGACCATGACCTGCTTGTTGCTCGCGACCGCGTCCTTCGAGGCCTCGTCGTAGTCGAAGTCCTCGTCGTAGACGACCATGTCGACGTCGCGCAGCTCCCCCAGCTCGCGGAGCTCCAGCGGCGTGAACTTCACCTGGGCCGGCCCGCGGCGGCCGAACACGTGGACGTCCGTGACGGCGCTCGCCTTGAGCCCCTCGTACACGTTCTCGGGGACCTCGGTGACGAGGAGGTCCTCCGCGTGCTTCGCGAGCATGCGGGAGACGTCGAGGGCGACGTTGCCGTTGCCGAGGACCGCGACCGACGCGGCGTCCAGCGGCCACTCGCGCGGCACGTCGGGGTGTCCGTCGAACCAGCTCACGTAGTCGGCGGCGCCGTAGGAGCCCACCGCGTCGATGCCGGGGATGTCCAGCGACGTGTCACGGATCGCCCCGGTGGCGAAGATGACCGCGTTGTAGTGCTTCTTGAGGTCGTCGAGCGTGATGTCCTCGCCGAACCGAACGTTGCCGAAGAGGCGGATGTCGCCACGGTCGAGCACGTCGCGCAGGGCGGTGATGATGCCCTTGATGCGGGGGTGGTCGGGGGCGACGCCGTACCGGACGAGCCCGTAGGGGGCGGGGAGCTGCTCGAACAGGTCGATGGACACGTCGAACTTGCGCTCGGCCTTCAGCAGGATGTCCGCGGCGTAGATGCCCGCGGGGCCGGCGCCGACGATGGCCAGTCTCAGCTTGGTCATGGAGGTCCTTTCGTGTGCCGTCGCGGCGGACACCCGGGCCCGGGGCCCGTACGGTGTCAGCTGGAGCGCTCGGCGAGGGTCTCGGCGAATCGGGTGAGCGCTTCGCGCACGGTGCCGCGCGGAAGGGCGGTGAGGGCGTCGATCGCCTCCTGCGTCCACGCGTGGGCGAGCTCGAGGGTCTTCTGGGTGACGGCGTGGTCGCGGAGCTCGTCCAGCGGTCCGTCGAGGATCGCCGGGTCGGCGCCGTCGGCGATGAGGGCCACACCGTCGTCGATGCGGGCGGCGAGGTCGGCTGCGGCGTCATCGTCCTCCGCCTTGAGCAGGAGGTATGGCATGGTCGGGACGCCCGCGCGCAGGTCGGTGCCCGGGACCTTGCCCGTCTCCTCGGGCTTGGCCGACAGGTCGATCACGTCGTCGAGGAGCTGGAAGGCGACGCCGATCTTCTCGCCGTAGACGCGCAGCGGCTCCTCGTACTCCGCCGGGGCGTTCGAGAAAATCACGCCGCCCTGGGTGGCCGCCGCGATCAGCGAACCGGTCTTGTCCGCGAGCACCTGGATGTAGAACGCGATCGGGTCGTCGTCCGGCTGCGGACCGAGGGTCTCGTGCATCTGCCCGAGGACGAGGCGCTCGAACGTGTCGGCCTGGAGCCGGATGGCGCGCTCGCCGAGCCGCGACATGAGCTGGCTGGCGCGCGAGAAGAGGATGTCGCCGGTGAGGATGGCGATGTTGTTGCCCCACACCGTCTGCGCGGCGGGGACACCGCGGCGGCGGTCCGCGCCGTCCATGACGTCGTCGTGGTACAGCGAGCCGAGGTGCGTGATCTCCAGCGCCTTCGCGACGTCGATCACCTCTCGGGTGTTGCCGTCGCCGAGCTGGGCCGCGAGCAGCGTGAGGACGGGGCGGATGCGCTTGCCGCCGGCCTCGTACAGATAGCGGCTGGCGGCGTCGGCGAGGGGGTCGGCGACACGCACGTCGTCCGCGAGCCCGGTCTCGACCAGCTCCAGTCCGTCTTCGATGGTGCGGGCGATGCGACGCGCGGCGGGACCGACGAAGACGCGATCGCTGAAGCCGAGACGGCTCGCGAGTCGCGAACCCGGGGCGCTGGGGCTCGAAGTCACGCTCCCAGCCTACCTGCGTCGGGTGCCGCCGTTCGCGCCGTGCTCACGCGGGCTTGCGCGCCCGGTGCAGGGCCACGATGCCGAAGGTGAGGTTGCGGTAGGCGACATCCTGCCAGCCGGCCTCCCTGATCCATTCGGACAGCCGCTTCTGGTCGGGCCAGTCGCGGATCGACTCGTTCAGATAGTCGTAGGCGTCGCCGTTCGTTCCGGCGACCCGGGCCACGCGCGGGAGCACCTGCGCGTTGTAGAACCGGTAGGCCCCGCGGAACAGCTTCCCCGGAGGCGTGGAGAACTCGTTGATGACGAGGCGGCCGCCCGGCTTGGTCACCCGGTAGAGCTCGCGCAGCGCCTTCTTCGGGTCGTTCACGTTGCGCAGCGCGTACGACATCGTCACCGCGTCGAACTCGTCGTCCGCGAACGGCAGGGCGGTGGCATCCGCCTGCACGAAGGAGAGGTTGCGCATCGCCCCGTGGCGGCGCTGACCCTCGGCGAGCATGCCGGGCGAGAAGTCCGCCGCGACGACCTGCGCGCCGCTGCGGGCGAGAGAGGCGGAGGAGGATGCCGTGCCCGCTCCGAGATCGAGGATGCGCTCCCCCGGCTTCGGGGCGACGGCGCGGGTGGTCGCGGCCCGCCACAGCGCGTCGTTGCCGAACGTCATCGCGGTGTTCGTGCGGTCGTACCCGGCGGCGACCTGGTCGAACATGCCGCTGACGCGGGCGGGGTCCTTGCCGAGATCGGCGCGGTTCTTGTCGTTCGCGGTCACGCGTCCAGTCTAGGCGCGAGGTCCAGCGCTTCGAGTCGGTCCAGCCAGGGATCGGCCGTGGCGTCGTCGAACGGCGCCGTGCGTTCCCTGACCCTCGTCTCGAGGTCGAGCGCCAGCTCCTCCAGATGCCGCATGACGGGGGCCGGGTAGCCGTAACGGGCGCTGTGCTCCGCCCACTCGTCGCGGTCGTCGACCCAGGTGCCGCGCTCGCCCTCCACACGGACGACGTCGAGGTCCATGTCGATGCCCGTCGCGAGCAGCGGGTCGTCCGACCACCGCACGTCCCACCCGAGGTCGATGTAGACACGCATCCCCCGGGGGTGCCGGCGATTGACGGTGAGCGCGAAGTCGGCGCTCGGCGGGACGAGGGTGACGTTCGGCGTGGCCGCGTGGAACTCCGCCCCCGGGCGGGCGCTGTGCCAGCCGGTGGGCTGCCCCACCCAGTCGCCCCACCGGTCGGCACCGAGGTACACGCACTCGTGGCGCCAGTGCGGCGAACCGTCCCACTTGCGCCACTGGAAGATCATCTCGGCACCGGCTGCGGGACGCGCATCGCTCATCCGCCCACCCTACGTCCGCGGAATAGGCTGGAGTCGTGCAGCACACCCCCCTGGTCGTGGAGACCCGAGAGATCGATCCGGTCGAAGACCTCCTCTCCTTCGCGGACCCCGCCCGCCCGCTCGCCTGGTTCCGCCGCGGCGACGGGATCGTGGCGGTGGGTGAGCCGGTCGCCGAGCTCCGCCCGTCGGCCGAGGAGGGGCGCACCCGCGCCGAGACCCTCGCGGCGCTCTGGAAGGGGCTCGCGGCGGCGGCCGAGGTCTCCGACCCGCTGCGACTCCCCGGGACCGGACTCGTCGCGTTCGGGGCCTTCACCTTCGACGAGGACTCGCGCGCCGACAGCGTGCTCGTCATCCCGTCGCGGATCCTCGGCCGCCACGGCGACCGCTTCTGGGAGACCCGCATCCACCGCTCCGACGACGAGCGTGCGCCGGGTGCCGTCGAGGCCGCGGAGTACGGACCGCATTGGGCGGGCACCGTGGGCCCCGGAGCGCAGAGCCCCCAGGGCTACCAGGACGCCGTGCGGGGTGCGCTGGCGCGCATCGCGGACGGCGAGCTCAGCAAGGTCGTCCTCGCGCGCGACCTCCAGGGCACCATCCCCGCGGGCTCCGACCTGCGGCGACTCGTCCGCGCGCTCGCCACCGGATACCCGGACACCTGGGTCTTCGCGGTCGACGGACTCATCGGCGCGAGCCCGGAGACCCTCGTCACGGTGCAGGACCGGACGGTGACCGCTCGTGTGCTCGCCGGAACGATCGGGCGCGGGGCCGACGCCGACGCGGACACCGCCGCCTCCGCGCACCTCGCCTCCAGCACCAAGGACCTCGACGAGCACCAGTACGCCGTGCAGAGCGTGCTCGCGTCCCTCCGCCCGTACACCAGGGCCCTGGCGGCGAGCGAGCAGCCCTTCCTGCTCAAGCTGCCCAACCTCTTCCACCTCGCGACCGATGTGGAAGGCGAGCTGGAGAACGGCCGCTCGGCCCTCGACCTCGTGCGCGCACTCCACCCGACCGCGGCCGTCGCCGGCACCCCGACACCGACGGCCATCGCCGCCATCCGGGAGCTCGAACCGTTCGACCGCGAGCGCTACGCCGGACCGGTCGGCTGGGTCGACGCGGACGGCAACGGCGAGTGGGCCATCGCCCTGCGGTGCGCGCAGTTCACGACGACGGACGACGCGATCGCGGTCACCGCCTACGCCGGGGCCGGGATCGTCGCCGGATCCGATCCCGAGAGCGAGCTCCTCGAGACCCGGGTGAAGTTCCGCCCGCTCGTCGACGCGCTGGCCTGAGCCCCCCGGTCAGCTCGCGGCGAGGCGCTTCTTCTCGGCCTCGACGTCGAAGTCGGCGACCGGCCACTGCGGATCGATGTCCTCGAGGGCGGCCAGCAGCAGCTCCTGCACGGCCAGCCGCGCGTACCACTTCGCGTTCGCCGGCACGACGTACCAGGGCGCAGCCTCGGTCGACGTGCGATCGAAGACGGTCTGGTACGCCTCCATGTACTGCGGCCACAGCATCCGCTCGTCGACGTCGCCCGGGTTGTACTTCCAGTGCTTGTCCGGGCGCTCCAGGCGCTCCATCAGCCGCGCCTTCTGCTCCTCCGGGGAGATGTGCAGCATGACCTTGACGATGCGGACGCCGGACGCCGCGACGCGCTCCTCGAACGCGTTGATCGCGTCGTAGCGCCGCTCGATCTCGGGGGCGTCGGCGAGCTGCCGCACCCGTCCGATGAGCAGGTCCTCATAGTGCGAGCGGTCGAAGACCCCGATGAACCCGGGCTCCGGCAGCCTCTTCTCGACGCGCCACAGGAAGTCGTGCTGCCGCTCCTCCGCCGTCGGCGCCTTGAACGCGGCGAGCGCGACGCCCTGCGGATCGACGCCCCCGACCACGTGCCGGACGATGCCGCCCTTGCCTGCGGAGTCCATCGCCTGCAGGACGAGCAGCACCGCGTCCTGCGCCGTGCCCACCCGACTCTCGGCGAACAGCCGCTCCTGCAGGTCGTTCAGGCGTTCGAGACCGGCTTCGAGGTCGGCCGTGCCGCGGGACTTGCCGTGGTCGTAGCCGGGCTTGCTGTCGGGATCGACATCGGCGAGGCGGAAGCCGGGCCGCACCCGCAGGTTCTGCGTCCAGGTGTGCGCGTTCATACGCACATGATGCCAGTCACCGCGGCAGCGGCACCTCGATGATCTGGCGACCGCCACGCGGCGTCGTCAGCGCCTGGTCGAGAGCGGTCCGCGTGGTGACCCGCTGATACTCCCAGCCGTAGGCGAGCGCGAGGTGCTCCAGGCGCACCCCGTGCGGGGTGTAGAACACGCGATCGAGGTGCGCGGCCGGCGCGGTGCCCGCCACCTCCAGGCCGTCGAAGATCGTGCCGCCGCCGTCGTTGCCGACGATGACCTGGAGTCGCGGCTCCGTCTCGTCGCTCGGAAACAGCAGCGCACCGACGTCGTGGAGGAACGCGAGGTCGCCGAGCAGCACCCGGGTCACGCCCGGAGCCCCGGCGGCCTGGCTGGCGACGGCGATGCCCGTGGCGGTGGCGATCGTGCCGTCGATCCCGGCGAGACCGCGGTTGGCGTGCACGGGGACCTTCTTGCCGCCGAGCACCTCGTCGGCGACGCGGACCAGGCGGGACGACCCGAACACCAGACGGTCATGCGGCCAGGTGGCCCGCCACACCGCATCCACGAGGCGCTCGCGATCGAGCGGGCGTCGCACGGCGTCGAGCTCCGCGCGCACAGCGTCGCGGCGGGCGGCGAAGTCGGTGGAGGAGAGCCCCTCGGTGTCCGGGGCGTTCTCGCTGAGATCCACGGCCTCGTCGGCGGCGGCCCGCATCCACGCGCCGAGCCACTCCCGGTCGGTCTCCCCCTGGGCGACCGTGACGGCCGCGACGGCGCGCGTGCGGTGATTCAGATTCAGCTCCTCGCCGCCCCTGCGGACCGCGATCACCTCCACGTCCGCGCGGGACAGCAGCCGTGCGGCCTCGCGGCTGAGCGTCGGGTGTCCGAGCACGACCACCCGTTCGATGCGTCCGCCGAGGTCGTCGCGGGACAGCAGCCGGCGATACCCATGCACCACCTGGCGTCCGAAGCGTGCGCCGCTGACGATCTCCGCGATGAGCGGCCACCCGCCGGAATGGGCGATCTCCTCCGCCGCGGCACCCGCATCGGCGCCCGCGAGGACAACTGTTCGCGGCCCGCGCTCCAGCGCGAACGCCTCCGGCTCCGGCAGGCGCGGCGCCTCCCCCGGTGTCAGCGTCCGTGTCGGCATCGCGCCCGACAGCGGTTCCCGGGACGGCAGGTTCAGGTGCACCGGGCCGGCGACGCCGGGAAGCCCGGACTCGGGTTCCGCCCCCCCGAGCGCGAGGGCGACCACGCGCGCGGCGAGGCCGTCCCACTCGCCGTCTCCGGGAACGGGCGCGTCGATCTGCGCCCGGACCCAGGGGTGGAACAGACCCTCCTGGATGGTCGCCTGATTCGCACCGACTCCCCGCAGCTCGGGAGGCCGATCGGCGGTGAGCAGCAGCAGCGGCACCCCGGAGTGGAAGGCCTCCATCGTGGCCGGGAGGAGGTTCGCGACAGCCGTGCCGCTGGTGCACACGAGCGCGACGGGGACCCGGGTCTCCCGTGCGATGCCCAGGGCGGTGAACCCGGCGACCCGCTCGTCGATCCGCACGTGCACGCGCAGCGCGCCCTCGTCGGCGAAGGCCGCCGCGGCCAGCGCGAGAGCCTGTGACCGCGAGCCGGGAGAGAGCACGACATCACGGACGCCGTGGGACACGAGGTCGGCGAACAGGGAGGCCGCGGCCTCCATCGCCGGCGACGACGTCACGGGCGCGGATCCGCGGCGGGCGGCTCGTCGGTCTCCTCGTCGAGCCGCGCGAGCTCCTCCTCGAGACGACGGATGCGGGCGTCCTGCTCCGCCTTGCTGATGCTGCGGAGGAAAGCGGGGTCGTCGTCGGGAGCGACGGTGCGCGGCACGCCCTGGTCGTTCGCCCGGCGACGGCCGATGACGAACCAGAGGATCCCGCCGATGACGGGGATGAGGACGACGATGGCGACCCAGGCGGCCTTGGGCACGCCCCGGTGCCGCGTCGCCGGCTGCACGGCACAGTCGACGATGCTGTACACCCAGAACACGGCGGCGAGGAAGCCGCCGACGATCAGTAGTCTCGCCACCCCTCCAGTGTAGGCATGTCGGGGTCGGACGGGCCCGGGGCGGGCAAAGCGTCCGTTGCTAGACTGCGCGGGACATGCCGCCCCTCGCCCCCGTCCCGACGCCGCGAGCGCGCGCCGAGCGGGTCCTGCGGAGCCGGATCGTCATCGCCGTCGGCCTCGCGCTCCTGCTCGTCGTCGGCGCATGGTCGACCTCGCACGGGACGGCGGAGGCGCACGCGACCCTGTGCCTCGCCCCGGGCGTCTCGCAGGCCTCCGACACCGCAGGGACCGCAGGACCGGTCGCCGAGCCCGCTCCCGCGGATCCGGCCGCCGACGCGGCGGCGTGCGCGATGGCCGCCCTCTGCTGCGTCGCCCTCGTCCTCCTCTTCCGTCATCTGCGCACGCGCAGCGGGATCCGTCTCCGCGGCCTCCTCCCGCTGGCGACCGCTCCCCTCCGCGCCGGCCCCCGCCCGTTCCTGCCCGCGGTCTCGCTCATCCAGCTCTCCATCTCCCGCACCTGATCCGACGCCGGCTCCGGCCGCCTCCGCGGCACCCCTCGTCGTATCACCCGTGTTTGGAGACCCCATGAAGACCCCCGTCAAGGCGACCCTCATCGCCGTCGCCGTCGCCGTCGTGCTGCTCGTCGTCGGCATCGTCTATGCCCTCAGCCAGCAGCCCGCGCAGCCCGATCCCGAGGCCGGCGAGAAGCTGCCGACCGTCCGCACCGACTCCCACGTGCTCGACGAGGGCGGCCCCGACGCCGTCACGGTCGTCGAGTTCCTCGACTTCGAGTGCGAGGCCTGCGGCGCGTTCTACCCGATCGTGGAGGAGTTGCGCGCCACCTACGACGGCGACATCCGGTACGTCACCCGGTACTTCCCCCTGCCCGGGCACGTGAACTCGACCCAGGCCGCGCTGGCCGCCGAAGCCGCCGCGCAGCAGGGCCGCTACGAGGACATGTTCCACCGCCTGTTCGAGACCCAGGCGCAGTGGGGCGAGCAGTCGACGGAGACGCCGGAGGTGTTCCGCGCGTTCGCCGAGGAGCTCGGGCTCGACCTGGCCGCGTACGACGCCGCGGTCGCCGATCCGGCGACCCTCGCCCGTCTGCAGCAGGACAAGCGCGACGGCGAGCGGCTGGGCGTGAGCAGCACCCCGACCTTCTTCGTCGACGGCGAGAAGGTCGAGCTCGTCGAGTGGAACGACCTGGAGGAGGCGATCGCCGCGGCCGTCGCCGAGTGATCCGGTCGGTGGGGTCGCCCAGCGGCGGCCCCACCTCTACGCTGAGCGCATGACCTCGGAGCGCCCCTCGTCGGCCCGCCTCCTGTTCGGGGCCCTGCGGACCACGCCGGCGACGCTGACGATGATCGGTCTCGTGCTGCTCACAGGCGTGGTCTGGCAGGGGCTGTGGCGGCCGTTCGAGGACTCGGCCCTCTTCCCCGCCGTCGCCTACGGGCTGCCGAGCCTGGCTGAGGGCAAGTGGTGGACGCCGGTCACGGGGACGTTCTTCGTCAACCAGCCCTGGGTGTACCTCTTCACCATCGCCGGGTTCTGGGGTATGGGCTACCTGGAGCACCGCCGCGGCACCCGGGTCGCCCTCGCCTACTTCACGGTCGGACAGCTCTTCGCGATCTTCGCGACGGCTCTGTTCCTGCTGCTGGTGTCGCAGCTGCCGTGGGCGTGGGCGCAGACCCAGGCGCAGGCCCTCGACGTCGGCGCGTCCGGCGGCACCATGGCGTGCATCGCCGCCGCCGTCGGGCTCTTCCGTCCGCCGTGGCGGGTGCGCGCGTGGCTGGTGCTCCTCGGATTCGTGTTCGTCGCGATGATGTTCTGGGGAAAGCTGGCCGACCTGGAGCATCTGTTCGCGGTGCTGCTCATCCTCTTCGTCGACCGGAGCCTGCGCGTGCGGCGCACGACGGTCCGGGAGCAGCGGCTGATCGCCGTGATGGCCGTGCTCACGCTCGTGGCCATCGAGATCATCACGGTCCTCGTGCCGACCGATGGCCCGTTCGGCCCCACGGACCCGGCATCGGGCGGATTCATCGACACGGCGATCGACGTCGCGGTGATCCTGGTCATCGCGAACGGCCTGCGGCGCGGTCGCCGCTGGGCGTGGGTCGTCGCCGTCATCCTCGGACCTCTCAACGTGCTGGCCGCCACCCTCGTGCTGGTCCTCATCATCCTCACGAGCGAAGCACAGCTCGAGATGGTGATCGACGCGGAGACCGAGCTCACGCTTGCCACGGGCGTGCTCTGGGCTCTCGTGCTCGTGTATCTCGTCGCGGTGCGGCGGGCGTTCCGCGCACGGCGCACGACGGCTCTGGGCCGGCAGCCCGCCCCGACCGCAGACGAACTCCGGCGCGAACTGCGGGCGCACGGCGGGGGCACCCTGTCCTGGATGACGACCTGGGAGGGCAACGGCTACGCCCGCGTGGACGGCGGGATCGTGGCCTATCAGCGCCGCAACGGCGTCGCCCTGGCCCTCGCCGACCCGATCGGGCCGGCGGAGTCCCGTGCGGCGGCGGTGCGCGACTTCATCCGCACGGCCGAGGACGCCGGACTCGTGCCGTGCTTCTTCAGTGCGGACGAGGCGACGAGGTCGGCCGTCCCGGAGACCTGGCGCAGCCTGGTGGTGGCGGACGACACGATCGTCGACCTCCCGGGTCTCACCTTCACCGGCAAGCGCTGGCAACCGGTGCGCACCTCCCTCAACCGGGCGGGGCGGGAGCAGATGACCTTCCGGCTCACCCACCTCGCCGCGGAGACCTGGGGCCTGCGGCAGCAGCTCCGCGCGATCTCGGAGGCGTGGGTCGGCGATAAGGACCTTCCGGAGATGCGGTTCACGCTGGGGACCCTGGAGGAGGCGGAGGACCCCGAGGTCCGCCTCGCGCTCGCGATCGCTCCGAACGGCGACGTCGACGGCTTCCTCTCCTGGCTGCCCGTGTACGGGGAGGGCGGGGTGGTGCGCGGCTGGACCCTCGACCTCATGCGACGCCGCGAGGGCGGTTTCGGACCGGTGATGGAGTATCTGATCGGCGCCTCCGCCCAGCAGTTCTCGGAGGAGGGCGCCGAGATCATGTCGCTCTCCGGCGCTCCGCTCGCACACGACTACCCGCCGGACGCGGGCGTGATCGCCGCGTTGAGCGAACGTCTCGCCGACGCGCTCGAGCCCGTCTACGGCTTCCGCTCGCTGCACCGCTTCAAGGAGAAGTTCCACCCCCGCTACGAGACCCTCTACCTCCTCTTCCGCGACGAGAGCGACCTCACCCGTATCGGCGGAGCCCTCACCCGGGCCTTCCTCCCCGATGCCACGCTGCGGCAGTTCGCCGGGGCGGGGGTGGAGCTCGTCCGCGGGGAGCGCTGACCCCGCGGACCCTCGACGCTGCGCCGGGTCCTTCTGCTCAGAGCCGCGCCTCGGCCACCTCGACGGCCTCCTGCGCCTGCGGCTCACGCTTCGCCGTGTTCGCGATGTGCGCCCGCGCGACGACCAGTGCGGCGACGACCATGATCCCGACGCCCAGCCAGTACGGCGCGGCATGGCTGACCGCGGTGTAGAGGGCGGCCGCGATCAACGGGGCGATCGTGCCCATCGCGGCGTTGAGGGACTGCGTGGCCCCTCCGAGCCAGCCCTGCTCGTCGTCGCCGACGGCGTTGGACATCGCCCCGTCCATCGCAGCCTGCGCCGCGCCCTGACCGGCGGCGAGCAGGAGCGCCCCGACGATGAAGAGCCACGGCTGGGCGAGCAGCGAGGCCACGATCGCGAGGCCGGCGAGACCGACCGCCTGCGCGGTGATGGCGCTGACGATCACGCCGCGCTCCCCCATCCGCGGCAGCAGGATGCCGAGCAGCACGCCCTGGATGAGGATGTCGATGATGCCCACGCCTGCCGTGAGCAGGCCGATCTGCGTCGGCCCCCACTGGATGGCGTCGAGGGCCAGCACGCTGAAGTTGTTCACGAAGAATCCGAACGGCAGCGCGAGCAGTGCGAACGCGATCATCAGCCCGCGGAGCTCGGGCCGACCGAACGCGGTACGGAACACCCCGAACGGCTGGACGTCGCGGAGAGCGATCCGGGCAATGCGGTTCTCCGGCCGCAGGCTCTCGGGCAGCAGGAAGATGCTGAGGACCGCGATCGTGAGCCCGACCGCCGCGGTGAGGAACACGGGCAGGCGCAGGTCGATCGCGGCGAGCAGACCGCCGATGGCGGGGCCGATCATGGTGCCGATGCCGGTCAGCGCGCCGAGGAGGCCGAAGCGCTGCGCGCGCTTCTCGGGCGGCGTGATGTCGGCCAGGTAGGCGAACAGCGCGGGGAGGTCTCCGGCCGTCAGCCCCTGGATGACACGGGCGAGCACGAGCACCCAGATCGCCCCGCCCACGCCGAACAGCGCCATCGAGAAGGCCGCGCCGAACGCCGCGACGATGATGACGGGTCGTCGTCCGAACCGGTCGGAGAGCCGCCCCAGGAGCGGTGCGGCGAGGAAGGCGCACAGGCCGTTGACCGCTTCCAGCACGCCGACCCAGAGAGCGAGGTCGTGTTCGTGCGCGACGTACTGCAGCACGACGAACGGCAGGACAGGAAGGACGACGGTCATGCCGATGACCGTGAGCATCGTCAGGACGACGAGCATGACCCAGGCGCGGCCGGCGCCGCGAACGGGGAGATGAGGTGAAGTCATACCGAAAGTGTATCGATACCAGTTTTGGTGTCAATACAGTTTTGGTTCGGACGCGCGATAAGGTGGCCGCATGACGACGCCCCCGCCCCCGGGCCGCCGCGAGCGCAAGAAGGCCGCGACCCGCAAGAACATCTCCGACGTGGCCACCCGGATGTTCCTGGAGCGCGGGTTCGACAACGTGAGCATCCGCGAGGTCGCCGACGCCGCCGACGTTTCCCCCACCACCGTGTTCGCCCACTTCCCGCAGAAGGAGGCTCTCGTCTTCGACGAGGACGACGAGCAGCGCGATCGCCTCGTCTCGGCGGTGCGCGACCGGCCGACCGGCGTGACGATCAACCGGGCCATCCACGACTTCTACGCCGCCGAGGTCGGCGCCAACCTCGACGAGCACGGCGACGACGTGGCCCGCGTCTTCCTGCGCTTCCTCAACGAGACCCCGGCGCTCCGCGACTACGCGTCGAAGATGTGGCTGCGCCATGAGGATGCGCTCGCCGCGGCCATCGCCGACGAGCTCGGCATCCCGACCCCCACTCCCGAGGTCCGGGTGTACGCGCGGTTCGTCCTGCAGATGCAGATCCTCGTCACCGAGAGCGACGACCAGCAGGCGGTGCTCGACGCCGGCTCCGCGCTCCTCGAACACGGCTGGGCCCCGATCGAGGAGCAGCTCACCGGCTCGCGGAGCGCACAGACGGGTCCGGACGTCAGTCCTCGCGGGGGCGCCGCCGCAGGCTCTTGACGTCGGTGCGGCGGTGCTTCGCCGTCAGCCGCCGCTCCTTCGATCCCCGACTCGGCTTCGTCGCCCGTCGGGCCGGCGCCGGCGGACGTATCGCCTCCGCGACGAGCGCGGCGAGCCGTTCCCTGGCTGCTTCCCGATTGCGCAACTGTGCGCGGTGCTCGGACGCGGCGATCGTCAGCACGCCGTCGACCAGCCGTCCGCGGAGCCGCTCCAGGATCCGCTCGCGCTGCGTCGGCGACACGGCCCCCGAATGCGCCGCATCCCACACCAGCTCGACCCGGGAGTCCGTGGTGTTCACGCCCTGACCGCCAGGCCCCGACGATCGGGAGAACTGCCAGGACAGCTCGGCCTCCGGGATCGTCAGACCCGCGGAGACCCGGAGTCCGGGGCGAGGGGCGGAAGGCATGCCTCCATCATCCGGGATGAGCGGCCGAGCATGGGACCGAGTGGACGCGACGGCGGGAGTCGAACCCGCAACGCCTCCGGATATGAGCCGGGGCCCGGGACCGCCCGGATCGCCGCGATGGGGATGACGTTACCCGGCCGCGATCCTCCCCGCCAGGACCGTTGCCTGGGATAACACCATGAGTCGCCGGATGACGGAGACGGCTAGCGTCGCTGCCGCGTGTCGTCAACCGGTTCGACCGCACCGCGCCGCCGCCGTACCGTCGCTCGCACCGATGACGCCCGAGCAGGAGGCCGACATGTCCGAATCTCAGCACAACGACAAGACCCCGACGCCGATGGCGGAGGCCGGTGACCCGCAGGCGCGGCTGGAGGCCGAGGCCCGCCGCGCGATCGTGACCGGTGCCGACTCCGGGATCGGCCGCGCCACCGCCGTCGCCCTCGCCGCGGCGGGTATCGACGTCGGCATCACCTGGCACAGTGACGAGGCCGGCGCCCAGGAGACCGCGGACGAGGTGCGCAGCCACGGCGCCCGCGCGGTGGTGACGCAGCTCGACGTCTCCGACATCCCCGCCTGCGGCGACGTGATCGACGGGCTGATCGCAGAGCTCGGCGGCGTCGATGTGTTCGTCAACAACGCGGGTGCCGGACTCCAGACCCCGTTCCTCGACGTCACGCTCGAGGAGTGGAACCGCGAGCTCGACACCGACCTCACCGGCGCGTTCGTCTGCCTGCAGCGGGCGGCCCGGTCGATGGTCGCCGCGGGGCGCGGGGGGCGGCTCATCTCCGTGACCAGCGTGCACGAGCACCAGCCAATGGTGGGGGCGAGCGCGTACGACACCGCCAAGCACGGCCTCGGCGGCCTCATGAAGAACCTCGCGCTCGAGCTCGGCCGGTACGGGATCAGCGCGGTGAGCGTCGCCCCGGGCGAGATCGCGACCCCGATGACCGGGCAGACCGACACCGACCCGCACGCCGAGGACCGTCCCGGCATTCCGCTCGGACGCCCCGGCGACGCGCGCGAAGTGGCCGCCCTGATCGCGTTCCTCGCCTCGCCCGAGGCCGCGTACACCTCTGGCGCCTCGGTCGTGATCGACGGCGGGATGCTCCAGATGGGGCCCCAGGCGGGTGCGGCGATCGAGAGCCACGACTGGCGCACGGTCTGAGCACGACACAGGCGGCGTCGAGGAGGGCGGACGCTGAGGTGTGGCCCGCACCCGAACGAGCCACACCCCCAGTGCGTTGCACTGCCGGATGCGAGCATCCGGTGAACCGTCACCGTGAGGCGACGGCCACCTCGCGGCGGTACTGGCCCCCACCAGCGGACCGCGAGGCGTCGTCGAGCGCGACTCCATGAAGATCAGCACTCAACACGTAACACGATACAACTGTCTGTTCGATCGTGCGAATCGACCTAGGTCAATCCGTGAAAATTCGCATGCGGTCTCCGGATCGGTGACGATGGACGGATGCGGTGGCCGTGGAACACGATGTGGCGTCCGATGCGTCGGCGTCGCCGGCGCGGCGGCATCGAGCTGCGCTGGCTCACCGCCCGCTCCTGGACGCAGCGCTGGTACCCCCAGGGGATCGACGTCGGCGAGCGCCGCGGACGGCGCGCCCTCGCAGTGAGCTGGTTCCGCCAGGATGCTTCAGGGCGCCACCTCGCCTCGCGGGTCGTGCTCGTGGACCGCGAGCGCGCCCGCCGCATCGACATCGTGCTGGCGGTCGCCGACGACGACGGCGTCCTGCAGCCCGCGCCCATCCATGCGGGCGGTCTCGCCTGGTTCGGCGATCGTCTGTTCGCGGCGGCGACAGGTCAGGGCATCTGGGAGTTCGACCTGGGTGCGCTCCGGCGCGTGCACGGCACGGAGGCGCAGCGGATCCGCGGCGGCACGAGCCGCCGGGACCGGCGGACGACGGTCGTCGCGGTGCGGACCCGTCGCCACCCGGTGGCGCTGCGGTGCTCCTTCCTCGGTCGCGTGTTCGACGCGGACGGGACGCCGCTCCCCCGCGTGCTCATCGGCGAGTACCGGGGTCAGGAGACCGGGGCTATCGGCGAGTTCACGATCCCCGACGGCACCGACGACGGCTTCGTCGAACACGAGCGGTTCACTCCCGGCATCCGGCACATGCAGGGGGCCGTGCGGTGGGGCGACCGCTACTTCGTGTCGCAGTCCGACCACCTGCGCCCCGGGGTGCTGTGGTCGGGCCCTCGCCAGGCCCTCACCCGACACCCGGTGGCTCTGCCGGTCGGCTGCGAGGATCTGGCCCTCGACCCGGATGACGAGCTGCTGTGGACCCTGGGGGAACACCCGTGGCGGCGCGTGGTGCGGGGCATCCCGTTCGCGAGCCTCGGACTCCGGCGTCACAGCGGGAGCACGGAGCGGCGAACGTAGACTGAACGTGTGAAGAAGCCCGCCCCCCTCCTCGTCTACACCGTGCTGCGCCTGCTGGCGTTCCTCGTCCCGCTGGCCATCCTGTGGTTCTTCTTCCCGATCTTCCGCGAGTTCTGGTGGCTGGCGGCGATCTTCGCGGCCCTCATCGGCGCGAGCATCTCGATGCTGTTCCTCCGCACCCCGCTCTCCGACGCGTCCGCCCGCCTGCATGAGCGTCGGCAGGGCAAGGTCTCCGGCCGACAGGCCGACGCCGCGGCCGAAGACGAGCTCGTCGACGGCGCCCCCGACGACCGCCCCTGACGCAGGCCCGCCGTACACAGCTTCGGAGATTCGAGGCAGGTCTCATTGTTGGACCGGGTCTCAAAACTCTCGGCTAAACCATAGGTTCGACCGGCATCTCGATCTCTGTGCCCGGGTCGCCGGGCACGACTTCGGAGCGACCGCACGACACGCCGAGGACAGGCCCGAGACGACGGCATGTCGGTCGCGAGCTCCGAAGCTGTGCCCGGCGAGGCGCGGGAGACGGGGAGCAGCTCAGCCGACGAAGGCCCAGAACAGGGCGCCCGCGTAGAGCAGCGAGGTGAGCGACGTCAGGGCGAGGGCGACGACCAGCTCCCGCGGCTGCCGGTAGGTCCAGACGATCACGATCGCGGGGAGGCCGGCGAGGAGGGCGAGCAGCGCGATCCAGGCGATCGGGAACAGCAACGCGAGGAACACGGCGATGCCGAACGGCACGAGCACGAAGAGCGTGAAGAGGACCTGCGTGGCGCGGCGGCCGATGAGGACCGTCAACGTGCGCTTGCCGACCTCTCGGTCCTGATCGATGTCGCGGAGGTTGTTGGCCAGCAGCACGGCGCAGGCGAACAGTCCGGCGGCGATCGCTCCCAGCCAGGCCTGCTGCGGGAGCATGAAGACCTGCACCCAGGTGGTGCCGAGAGTGGCGACGAGCCCGAAGAACACGAAGACGAAGACCTCGCCGAGGCCGTAGTACCCGTAGGGCCTCTTGCCCCCGGTGTAGAACCAGGCGGCGACGATGCAGGCCGCACCCACGGCGAGCATCCACCACTGCCCGGTCCGCACGACGATCGCGATACCGACCACCGCGGCGAGCGCGAAGAACACGAGTCCGATGACGAGCACCGTGCGCGGCTTCACCCGCCCGGAGGCCGTGAGCCGCGCCGGGCCGACCCGGTGGGCGTCGGTGCCGCGGATCCCGTCGCTGTAGTCGTTGGTGAAGTTCACGCCGATCTGCAGCAGGACCGCGACGGCGAGGCATGCGAGCGCGATCACCCAGTGGAACTCCGGCCCGGTGCTGCGCGCGGCTCCCGTGCCGATGACGACGGGGGCGATCGCCAGGGGCAGCGTGCGCAGACGAGCCGCGCCGATCCAGTCGCCGATCGTCACGGGACCCGCCTCGACGACCGGCCGCTTGGCCGGGTTGCCGCTGGTGCGCGGCGGGGTGCGCCGACCGGACTTCTTCTTGCGCTGGGAGGATGCTGCCACCCACGGAATCCTAGTCGTCGCGGCGAGGCGGCGAACTCAGCGGTGCGGGTTGCTGTCCTTGCCGTCGAGCCAGAGCTCGTCGGTCTTGTCGGCGTGCGCCCCGGTCGTGCCGACGTGCTTGTCGCTGATCTTCGGCCCCTTGAGGATGACGTGGACCATCGCCTGCGCGTGGCCGTGGCCGAGGCCGTACTCCTGCTTGAGCCAGTTCAGGACGACGGTGGACTTCGTGCTCTCGTCGAACCCCTGCTCGTGCGCGAGGGCGATGAACTGCCGCGGCGTGAGGCCGGTCTGGGTCTCGACCTTGTCGAGGTACGCCTGGAAGGACATGGTGGTCTCCGCTCTCAGTCCTCGTCGAGGAACGTCTGGATGATCGTGTCGGACGCGTGGATGCACAGGATCCGGAGGAGTCCGGTCCCCGCGTTGGTGAAGCCGTGCGGCGTGAAGGCGGGCGCGGTGGCGGCGTCTCCGGCTCGCGCGACGAGGACGTCGTCGCCGATCCGGATCCGCACCGTGCCCTCGAGCACGATCCAGGTCTCAGAGTAGGGGTGCCAGTGCAGCCCCGGCCCCTCTCCTGGCTGGTTCTCGACGAAGAAGTAGGAGACGGCGGCTCCGTGGTCGGCGCCGACGAATCGGCGGCTGCGCCCTGTGCCGATGCGGATCGTACCGCTCGGGACGAGGAGAGGAACGTGGATCTCGGTCATGACCCCAGTGTCGACAGCAGGCGTCGCACCTCCTAGAGTTTCGACGTGGATCGAAACTCCGCGCCGGTCGAGGGCGTCGACGACCCGGATCACCGGGTCGAGTTCCACCTGAGTCCCGGCGACATCCAGGCGGTGCGGTTCGGTATCTCCCCCGGGCACGAACTGGCGCATGCGGTGCGCGTGCTCCTCCGGCCGGCGGCGCACCCCCTGCAGTGGGGGTGGCTCCGCACCGCGCGGGAGGGGCTGCCTCGCGACGCCTTCGCGCTCCTGGCGACGGTGATCGGCGACGACGGCTACCTCCCGGACTTCCTCACCAGCACGCCGCGCGGCGACCTGACCCCCGAGGCGGAGGTCGCCGCCCTGCGGGAGGCGGCGCTCGACCCGCTGCGCGTCGACCTCGGCAAGCGGATCCAGCGCTCGACGGGTGCACAGCGGCAGGCCCTGCGCGACCTGTCCGCCCGGCCGGCGCGCGCCCGTGCGATGATCGCCGACGCCTGGGAGGAGGTCTGGGAGGCCGCGTTGGCACCGACCTGGCCTCAGCTGGAGCGCCTCCTCCGGGCCGACATCGCCGTTCGTGCCCGGGCGATCGCGGCGACCGGCATCGCCGGGATGGCCGGCGCCCTCCATCCCCAGGTCTCGTGGGGCGCGGGTGCGGTGCGGGTCTCGCTCCGCCGGCACAGTGAGGAGGTGGACTGTCGCGGCAGCGGCCTCGTGCTGGTGCCCTCCGTCCTCTCGTCCTGGGGCTGCCTTGTGCTCACCGAGCCGCCGGCACAGCCGACGCTGTTCTATCCCGCCCGTGGTGTGACCGCGGGGTGGGCACGGGACGCCACCGAGACCGTGGCCGCCCTGGGCGCCCTGCTCGGCCCGGCGCGCGCCGGCATCCTCCTCACCGCGGGGACGCCCCGCACGACCTCGGAGGTGGCCGCCGATGCGGGGCTTGCGCTGTCGACCGCATCACACCATCTCACCGTGCTGCGGGACGCCGGGCTCGTGGTGAGCGAGCGGGACGGTTCCCGCATGCAGCACGTGCGCACCCCCTTGGGCGAGGCGCTCGTCGGCGCGCTGCTCTGACGCCGCCCTACTCGGCGGTCGAGACGGGGATGATGGGCCGGTGCTCGTAGTAGGTCTGCAGGACCACGGTCGTGCGGGTGCTCACGTTCGCCGCGAGCCGGACGTCGCGGACGAGCTGCTCCAGGTCGCGCGGCGTCGGCACGCGGACGAACAGCATGTAGCTCGCGTCGCCGGCGATGGAGTGGCAGGCCTCGATCGCGTCGAGGTGCTCCAGGAGCTCGGGGGCGTTGTCGGGCTGGGCCGGATCGAGCGGCGTGATCTCGATGAAGGCGGACAACGGAGTGCCCACCTGCTCGGGGTCGAGGATCGCGCGGTAGCCGGTGATGACGCCGCGGGTCTCGAGCCGCCGCAGCCGGGACTGCACGGCCGACACCGACAGCCCGACGGCGTCGGAGAGCTGCGACAGCGTCGCCCGCCCGTCGCGGGAGATGGTCGCCAGGATCGCACGGTCGACAGAATCATCCATGGCTGTAAGATTATCGTCAGGATTCCGTTATCACCGGAATCTTTCCGTTTTTCACTGCGATCGGAGGTTCCGATGTCCCTCGTTTCCGCCAACAGCTCCGCTGTTCAGGCCGTCGTCGGCGAACCCGAGGTCGTCGAGGATGCGTCGATCGCGGAGAACTCCGCCGCCTGGGCACAGCTCAAGCAGGCCGCGATCGCCATCCGTGAGTTGCAGATCAAGGACGGCTCGATCCCTGGCGCTTCGACGAGCTCAGCGACCCAGGACCAGGCGACCGCGCTCGTCGGGCAGATCACCGCTGCGATCCGGGCACTCGCCCCCGCCTTCCCGCACGACGCGGACTACCTCGCCGCCTCCGTCGCCGACTTCGAGCGCTGGGCCTCCGAGGGCTTCGGCGTGCCCGACTTCCTCGACTCGCTCGTGGCGTTCCAGCCGCAGCAACACCGCATCGACGGGATCCGCCACCTCGTGGTCTTCCCGATGTACACGCAGAACGGCTCCAGCGACCGCCTGGTCGAGGCGCTCATCGTCGAGACCATCTGGCCGGAGTTCATCGCCGCACTCGAGGCGGGCGACTACGGCAACAAGCTCTTCGTCTCGCTGCGCCTCGTGGACTTCACGCCCGGCTACGACACGAATTCCGCGGTGCTCTTCCCGGAGACCGTCGCTATGCGCGAGATCCCGACCTTCACCTGGGGCGCGATCTTCCAGGACCGTGAGGCCGCCCGTTACCGCCGCGTGGTCCGTGCGGCCTCGGAGATCACCAACCTCGACCTCCCCGAGCGTGCGGCGGCGATGCTGGAGGATCAGGAGGTCGCCGAGAAGACCTTCGTGATGTGGGACATCATCCACGACCGCACCCACATGCGCGGAGACCTGCCGTTCGACCCGTTCATGATCAAGCAGCGGATGCCGTTCTTCCTCTACTCGCTGGAGGAGATGCGCTGCGACATGACGGCGTTCCGCGAGTCGGTGAAGATCGAGCGAGCGCTGGATGCCCGGGTCGCCGCGGGCGAGGAGCTCACGGAGACCGAGCGGGAGATGCACGAGTACGCGCACCTCGTGCAGTACGCCGTGATCTTCGACCGCATCTTCCGCTTCGCCATCACCGGCACGCGCGTGCGCAACTACGACGCGGTCGGCGGTCAGCTCCTGTTCGCGTGGCTGCACCAGCGCGGCGTGCTGCACTGGACCGACACGGCGCTCGCCTTCGACTGGGAGAACGTGCCGGACGCCGTGGTGGCCCTCGGGGACGCGATCGACGACCTGTACTGGCACTCGATCGACCGCCCCAAGGTCGCGCACTGGCTCGCCGCGTACGAGCTGGTCCGCGGCACGCTGACCCCGCATCCTGCCTCACAGTGGGCGCGCGGCCTGTCGGACGAGATCCTCGCCGGGGCCCCGAAGTGCTACACCGACGCGGTCCTGGACGACGAGTTCCCGTTGTCGATGTTCTTCGAGACCCTCGACAAGAAGATGAAGCCGGTCATCGAGTCGACGGTCGGCATCCGCGGTACGGACGACTGATCCGCACCGCTCCGTTGTGACGCTGGGGCGCACCCCCTCTGCGGCCGGAGACCCGGATCCCGGGTCCGGCCGCAGAGGTATCTCCGACCGAGAGGACACCGCATGACGACGCCGACGAGCGAGGGAGCACGGGGCCGCGTGGTCGTGCTGGCGGGGGCCACGAGCGCGGCGGGACTCGCGGCGACGCGAGCACTGCGCGATGCCGGTGCCCGGGTGATCGCCACCGGCCGCACGGCCGAGCGGCTGCGTCCGCTGGCCGAGGCGGGGGCGGAGACCGCGGTCGCCGATGCGACATCCTTCGCCGAGATGACGACGCTCGCCGATCGGCTCGACACGGTCGATGCGGTCGTGCCCCTCGTGGGCGGCTGGCGGGGCGGCGGCGGACTCGCCGGGCAGACCGACGACGACTTCGCGGCGCTGCTGCCGGCGCTGGAGGCGGTGCGGGCGACGAGCCGCGCCTTCGACGGCCCCCTCCGCGCCTCCGCCGCCGGACGATTCGCGATCGTGTCGTCGACCGCCGTCGCACGCCCCCTCGCCGGCGGAGCGAACTATGCAGCGGTCAAGGCGGCGAGCGAAGCGTGGACCCGCGCCGTCGCTCAGGGGTACGCCAAGGCGGCGCGCGAGGCCGACGAACCGCTGCGGACCGCTGCCGTCGTGTTCCGCGCCAAGGCCCTCGATCCCGAGGCTCTCGCGGCGCGTCTCGTCGGGCTCTGGGACACCGACGCCGCAGATCTCAACGACCGGGTGCTCGATCTGGGCTGAGCCCCGCTCCTCGGACCGCCACCGGGGCTCGGATCGTCACCGGGACTCGGGCGGTATGCCGGGGACGATCGGCGGGGCGTCGCGGAACGTGTCCGGTTCGCCGGTCGCTTCGTGTGCACCGTCGGCGGCCTGCTCGGGAGCCTCGTCGGGAGCTGAATCCGGGGCGGTCGCGTACAGCTCGGTGAGCGTGCGATACGACCGGGTGAAGAAGGCCAGGGTCGCGGCGACCACCATGATCAGACCCGCGAAGAGGCAGATGAGCGCGATGCCGCGCGCCTCACCTTCGCCGAGGAGCCACCCCCACTGCCGCTGCCCCTGCGCGCTGTCCATGTACGGGATCACGAGGAACTCGGCGATCGGGGCGATGAGGAACGCGGTGATCGGGGCCGCCGCTGCCTCCATCGCCGCCGCGGTGCCGAACACCCGTCCCTGGCGCGCGAACGGGACGACCTTCTGGATCACGGTCTGCTCCGCGGCCTCGACGGGCGGCACGAGCGCCATGTACACCCACATGCCGAGGACGTACAGCGGCCACCATTCGCGCAGCATGAAGATCGCCCCGAGGAGTCCCATCGCGATCACGATGAGCAGCATCGTGCGCACGGGCTTCCTGCCGAGGCCGAACTTGGCCACCAGTCCCCCGCCGATCAGGAATCCGGTCGACGCGAAGGCCAGGGCGAACCCCCACATCTGCGCGTCGAAAAGCGTGAGCCCGTACGGATCCATGAGCGCCATGTAGACGCCGCCGATGAGGTTGTTGAAGGTCGAGAAGACGATGAGCGCGAACAGTCCGGGAGCTTGGCGGATCGCCTGGACGCTGCCGCGGAAGTCGACGGCGCTCTTCGCCTCCGGGTCGACCTCGGGCTCGGACTCCGGGATCCGGATGAACAGCAGGTGCGCGAAGGTGAGGGCCATCGCCACGACCGCGATCCCCAGAGTCCACCCCATGCCGAGGAAGCCGATGGAGAGGCCGGAGAAGACGCTCGTGACGAGGAAGGCGAGCCCCTGCACCGTGCCGACGAGACCGTTGGCGTTGGCGCGCTTCTCCTCCGGCACCAGCAGCGTCACCGTGGTGGACAGCGCGATGTTGCGGAGCTGCTCGATCACCCCGCCGAACAGGATGACGCCGGAGAACAGCCAGAACCACGGCCCGCCGAGGTCGAGCAGGGACGCCTCGGGCTGCCACAGGTAGAGGACGCCCGCGACGAGGAACGCCGCCGCCGAGATGACGCTCGACAGGAGCATGACGCGGTGCTTGCGATGACGGTCGACGATGGTGCCGAACACCATCGCGAAGAACGCGACGAACAGCATGTAGGCACCGCCGATGATGCCCGTGGCCAGCACCGACCGGGTCTCGATGTAGACCCAGAAGGTGAGGGCGAACCACAGGAAGCTCGTCGTGACGTTGGCGATCAACGTGTTGACGAGGACGTTCGCGAAAGCTGTCTTCGCCGCGCTGCGTTCCATGGGTTCGAGGGTAGAGCGGGCCTCGGACATCCGGTAGGGGAAGGCGATTAGGCTTGTCCGGTGAGCATCCCGCACGACCCCGCCATCCGGGGCTTCGCCAGTGACAACTACTCCGGCATCCACCCCGAGGTCCTGGCGGCCCTCGCGGCCGCGAACGGGGGCCATCAGGTGGCCTACGGCGAGGACGCCTACACCGCCCGCCTGCAGGAGGTGTTCCAGGCGCACTTCGGTGACACCGCCGCTGCGTACCCCGTGTTCAACGGCACCGGGGCGAACGTCACCGGTCTGCAGTCGATGCTGCCGCGCTGGGGTGCCGTGATCGCGGCCTCGACCGCGCACATCAACGTCGACGAGGGCGGAGCGCCGGAGAAGATCGGCGGCTTCAAGCTCCTCACCGTCCCCACCGACGACGGCAAGCTCACCCCCGAGCTCATCGACCGCGAGGCGTGGGGCTGGGGCGACGAGCACCGCGCGCAGCCGCTCGTGGTGTCGATCACGCAGTCCACCGAGCTCGGCACTCTGTACACCGCGGAGGAGATCCGCACGATCGCGGATCACGTCCACGCGCGCGGCATGAAGCTGCACGTCGACGGTGCGCGCCTGTCGAACGCGGCCGCCGCCCTCGATCTGCCGCTGCGGGCGTTCACGACCGACGCCGGGGTGGACGTGCTGACCTTCGGCGGCACGAAGAACGGCGCCATGCTCGGCGAGGCCATCGTCGTGCTGAACCCGGACGCCGCCGTGGGCCTCAACTACGCGCGCAAGTTCAACATGCAGCTCTCGTCGAAGATGCGCTTCGTCTCGGCGCAGCTCATCGCCCTGCTCGACGGCGACCTGTGGCTGCGGAACGCCCGGCACGCCAATGCCATGGCGGCCCGGCTCCGCGCGCGGATCGAGGACGGCCTCGCCGACGGATCGATCGTCGGGGTGGAGTTCACGCAGCCGACGCAGGCGAACGGCGTGTTCGCGACCCTGCCCGAGGGCGTCGCCGATCAGCTCCGCGACGTGTTCCGCTTCTACGACTGGGACGCCGCCCGCCGCGAGGTGCGCTGGATGTGCGGCTTCGACACCGAGGAGTCCGACGTCGACGCCTTCGTCGACGCCCTCGCCCGCCTCACCCGCCCCTGACCCCGCCCCGCCCCCTGATCGCCGAGACCCCGGGTTCGCGTCGAGACCCCGGGGTATCCGTGGGTCGACGCCGGGGTGTGGGCGGGAAGCCGGGGTCTCGGCAGAGGGACGGCTACCGCTTCGACTTGCGGTAACCGGCCTTGACGGCGGCGCTCTCCGTGGAGAAGCACACCTCGGGCTTGGTCTTCGCGTAGTACGCCCCGCTCCGCACGTGGTAGATCATCGACTGCGCGTTGCCCTTGATGGGAGCCCAGGCGGGGCAGTTCCACGTGGAGACCGGCGTGGTGCGGGCGGGATACGTCACGGCGGCGGTCTGCGCGGAGGTGCGCGCGGCCGTGACGTAGCCGCTCTTCGTCCCGGTGACCTTGACCGTGATCCTCGACTTCACCATGGCCGCCGTGACGACCAGCGTGGAGCCGGTCGCCCGCGCGATCGCGCGACCATTCAGGTACCACTGGTAGCTCAGGCGCGTGCCGCCGGTCCACGTCGACGCGACCGCCGTGAGACGGGAGCCCACGATCGCGGAGCCGGTGATCCGGGGCGTCGGCGCGGAGAGGATCCCCTTGACGGCGGCCGTCGGCTTCGAGCGCTTCGATGCTGCGGCGTACCCCGACTTGGTCCCTGACACGACGACCGTCACCGGCTTCAGCGCCGCGGAGGACGGGATCTTGAAGGAGGTCCCGGTCGCTCGGGCGACGGCCACGCCGTCGACGTACCACTGGTAGGTCAACCGCGTCCCCGCCGTCCACGTCCCGGTCTTGACCTTGAGCGTCTGTCCGACCGTGGCGGTGCCGGTGATCGTGGGCGTCGGCGCGGTCAGCACGCGCAGCACGGCCGACGTCGCCGCCGACGCGACGGTCGCCGACGCGAAGGCCGCCTTCTTCCCGGTCACGCGCACGGTGATGCGGGCTCCCGCGTGCGCGGTGGTGAGGGTGAGCGACGATGCCGTGGCCTTCGAGATCGCGACGCCGTTCGCGTACCACTGGTATCCGAGCGCGGCGCCCGACGTCCACGCCCCCGGCGCCGCACGGAGCGTCTGCCCGACCGTCGCCGTCCCGTTGATCGTGGGAACGGACGTCTCCATCCGGTGCAGCGGCTCGAGCGCGGCGACGACTCCGGACTGCGTGGCCCCGGCGGCGAGCGTGATGGTCCGCGCCTTCTCGAAACGAGGAGCATCGTCCCACCACTCCGAGACCGCTCCCGCAGCTCCCGAGACGAAGGCCACGCGATATGCGCCCGCGGGCAGTCCGCCGACGGCGAAGGTGCCGGCGTCGGTCACGGGGACGGCGGCACCCACCACGGTCCCCGCCCCCGAGACCGGGTAGACGGCGACGACGACGCGCTGCCCGGTGATATCGGTCCCCTTCGGCGCGGTCACGCTTCCGGAGATCAGGGCCGAGCGCTCGAGCTGCACGTCGCGGACGACGCCCTCGGTCCCGACCGCCAGGACCTCGCCGCTCTGCGGACCGCCCTGGTCGAAGACGGCGCGCCCCTCGGACACCACACCGAGGACGACGTCGCCCTGCGGCACGCGCAGGGAGTACGAGCCGTCGGTGACGGCAGCGGCCGCGACGGGGACGCCGGCGCCGGGAGCGTAGGCCGCGACGAAGGTGCGGCCCCGCGAGACGTCGACGCCGGTCGGGAACGTGACGCGACCGGAGACGGTGGCGGTGCTCTCGGGGTCGGCCTGGCCGGGAGACGCGGCGACGTCCGCAGCCGCGGCGACCGCGGTGGGGAGCGCTTCCGCGACGCCGGGGAAGGCCGGGTCGAGCGCGGTCGTGGCCGCGGTCGCGGGTGTCGCGACGAAGACCAGACCGGAGGCGAGGAGGGCGGCGGCGACCGTGACGGCCAGCGCACGGAGACGGCGGAGCGGAGCGGCGAACGCCATGGGCATCCTTCGGGACGGACGCGGTCATCGACCGCGCGGATCAGGGCGTTCTGAGCAGATCACCTCCGTCATGAATACCGGTTCCCCCGCTCCGAAGACAAGCTTTCATCTTCCGCCGAGGCCCCCGGTTCTCGCCGAGACCCCGCCTTCAGCGCGCGGCGTAGCCGGGGTCTCGACGCGAACCCGGGGCCTCGGGGAGAAGAACGCGCGTCAGCGGAGGAGGCCGAGGCTGGCGAGCGCGTGGCGGATGAGGGTGCCGCGGCCGCCCTCCATCTCGGCGGCGACGGCGTCGGAGGCGGCGGCCTCCGGGGAGAACCACGTCACCTCGAGGGCGTCCTGGCGCGGCTCGCACGTCCCGGTCACGGGCACCACGAAGGCGAGGGAGACGGCGTGCTGACGGTCGTCGTGATACGCGCTCACCCCCGGGATCGGGAAGTACTCGGCCACCGTGAACGGCAGCGGCTGCGGCGGCAGGAGCGGGAAGGCCATCGGACCGAGGTCGTTCTCGACGTGGCGGAACAACGCGTCGCGGATCGTCTCGCCGAAGCGCACCCGGCCCGACACGATCGTGCGTGTGATCTCGCCGAGCGGGGTGGACCGCAGCAGCACGCCGATCTCGGTGACCTGACCGGAGCCGTCCGTGCGCACGGGGATCGCCTCGACGTAGAGCATCGGAAGGTGGCGCCGGGCCTCTTCCAGCTCGACGTCGCTCAGCCAGCCGGGGTTCGCATCCGGCACCGGCGGGTTCGCATCGCGGAACGAACCGAGGCCCTCGTCTTCGGGCTCCGGCTCCGGATCGGGTGTGCGCACCGCCATGCCTCCTTTCTACCAGCCGTCCTCGTCGATGGCAGCACCGGCGCGAGCCCTGGCAGGATGACGGTGTGACCGAGAACCTGACGATCGACGATGCGGCGACGCGCTGGTCGCACACCGACCGCGCCGGGCTCCCGCTGCTCGTGCTGCTGCACGGGTACGGCGCCGACGAGCACGACCTCTTCGGCATCGTCCCGTATCTCCCCGCCGGCGTCGCCGTGGCCTCGGTCGCCGCACCACTGACCCCGCCGTGGCCGACCCCCGGTCGCTCCTGGTACCCGATCGAGGGGCTCGACGGACGCAGCTCCGCCGCCGTCACCCTCGCGGCGGAGGCGTTCCTGCGCTGGCTCGACGACGCCGCGGCGGACGCGCCGTCGGTGGCGCTGCTCGGGTTCTCCCAGGGCGCCGCGGTGTCACTCCAGGCCCTGCGGCTGGCCCCCGAACGGTTCGGCGCGGTCGTCGCGCTGAGCGGCTACGCCGCCCCGGACGCCCTCCCCGGCGATGCGTGCCTCGCGGAGGTCAGCCCCCCGGTGTTCTGGGGCCGCGGTTCCCACGACGACGTCATCCCCGCGCCGCTGATCGCCCACACGGCGCAATGGCTCCCCACGCACACGTCCCTGTCCGGTCGCGTCTACAGCGGACTGACCCACAGCATCTCCGAGGAGGAGCTCGGCGACGTGCACCGGTTCCTCACGACCTGGGTCGAGGGGATCGGCGCGGATCAGGCGGACGGGTCCCGGCCGTCCTGAGCGCCGTCAGCGGAGTCCGGGTCTTCGACATCGCCCTCCGCCGCGTCTCCCCTGCCGCCCGCGGAACCGCGGAACGCCACGGACAGGGCGACGCCGATCGCGAGACCGATCCCGATGCCGAGGATCCAGTTGCCCAGCGCCATCCCCATCGAGACACCGATGGCCATGCCCACCGCGAGACCGATGCCGAGGCCCGTCCGTGCGCGCATTTCGTCGGGACTGGGGTTCCGATCATCTGCCATGCCTCCACGGTACGAGCCGTCGCGCGGCCCCGCATCCCCCGCGCGACGGAGCGGCGACACGCCCGGGAGTTGCGCGGCGCGACACGCCCGGGTATCGTCGTGGCGTCCTGTCCGCCGTGTCTGGAAGTCCTTTGATCTGAATCGTCGCCTCCGCGCCCCTCTTCTCGCGCGCTGACCCGACGATCGCCGACTCCCCGGCAGATG
Source organism: Microbacterium sp. HSID17254 (assembly GCF_003989315.1). Classification (NCBI taxonomy): domain Bacteria; kingdom Bacillati; phylum Actinomycetota; class Actinomycetes; order Micrococcales; family Microbacteriaceae; genus Microbacterium; species Microbacterium sp. HSID17254. The sequence continues at coordinate 17,893 of NZ_RBLT01000006.1, read as the reverse complement.
CCCTCCTCCGCTTCCGTGACTCCACGGTCCGAAGGGCTCGGTGTCAGTGCACCCTCGCACTCGACAGGAGACACCCCATGTCACAGCCCTCTTCCCCGCACGCCGCCGTCGTCCTCGACCGCCTCTCCCTCACCTGGCCCGACGGCACGGTCGCCCTCGACGGCGTGTCCGGAGCCTTCGGCGCCGGGCGCACGGGACTGGTCGGCCGCAACGGCGCCGGCAAGTCCACGCTGCTCCGGCTGATCGCCGGGGAGCTCGCCCCCCCTCCGGAACGCTCACCACCTCGGGCGAGGTCGCCTTCCTCCCCCAGCAGCTCACCCTCGACGTGGACCGTCGGGTGTCCGACCTCCTCGGGGTGACGGCCGCCCTCGATGCCGTGCGGGCCATCACCGCCGGTGACGTCGACCCCGCGCACTTCGACGCGGTCGGCGACGACTGGGACATCGAGGCGCGGGCGGAGGCCTCCCTCGCGGAGGCCGGGCTCGCCCCCGCCTTCCTCGACCGCACGGTCGGTGAGCTGTCCGGAGGGGAGGCCGTGCTCGTCGCGATCGCCGGCATCCGGCTGCGCCGGGCTCCCATCACCCTCCTCGACGAGCCGACGAACAACCTCGACCGCGACGCCAGGGCGGCCCTCGCCGCGATGGTGCAGTCCTGGAAGGGCACGCTCATCGTCGTGAGCCACGACCTCGCTCTGCTCGAGCTCATGGACGACACCGCCGAGCTGTACGGACGGAACCTCTCCGTGTTCGGCGGCCCCTACTCCGAGTGGCGCGCGTGGCTCGACGCGGAGCAGGACGCGGCGAAGCAGGCCGAGGTCGCCGCCGCCCAGGTGCTCCGCAAGGAGAAGCGGCAGCGGATCGAGGCCGAGGTCAAGCTCGCCCATCGGGCCCGGACCGCCAAGAAGGCCGAGGTCGAGAAGCGCGTCCCGAAGATCGTCGCGCACGGTCGGAAGATGGCCGCCGAGGTGTCCGCGGGGAGGCTGCGCACCGAGGTCGGCGCGAAGGAGGACGCGGCCCGCGCGGCACACGATGCCGCGGGGCGACGGGTCCGCTCCGACGCCTCGATGAAGATCGAGCTGCCGGACCCCGACGTGTCGCGGAGCCGGCGGATCGCCGAGCTCGGCGGACCGGAGCGGTCGTGGGTGATCCAGGGTCCGGAGCGCGTGGCCCTCATCGGCCGCAACGGCGCCGGCAAGACGACGCTGCTGGAGCGGTTGGTCTCCGGCGCCGCGCCCGACTCCGGAGACGAGGCGCGGGAGCGGCCGGAGCTCCGGGCGGAGGCGCTCACCGACCGGATCGGCTACCTGCCGCAGCGGGTGGACGGTCTCGACGAGGGCCTGTCCGTGTTCGCGAACGTGGCCGCCGCGGCACCCCAGGTCCCGGAGAAGGAGCTCCGCAACCGGCTCGCCCGGTTCCTCATCCGGGGCGGGACGACCGACCGCCCGGTGTCGGCGCTCTCCGGCGGGGAGAGGTTCCGGGTCGCCTTGGCCCGGCTACTCCTCACGGATCCGGCTCCGCACCTCGTTGTCCTCGACGAGCCGACGAACAACCTCGACCTCGACACGGTCGACCAGCTCGTCGAGGCGCTGCGGGCGTACCGCGGGGCGGTGCTCGTCGTGAGTCACGACGACGCCTTCCTCGCCCGGCTCGACCTCGACCTCACCCTGGAGATCGATGCCGACGGCGGGTTGCGGGAGGTCGGGTGACGTCATCCGTCGTTCCGTCTGCACGACCCGGGTCCGCCCGCACGACCGGAACCGTGGTTCCGTCGTGCGGGCGGAACCAGGTCGTGCGGGTGGCGCAGCCGGGTGTCAAGGTCCGGGCCGGATGTCGGTGGGGTCGGGAATGATGGAGGCATGAGCGACGTGCTCGACCGCTTCACCCCGGCCACACAGGACTGGTTCCGGGGTGCCTTCACCGCACCCACGCCGGCACAGGCGGGGGCGTGGGAGGCGATCTCCGCCGGCAAGCACGCCCTCGTCGTCGCTCCGACGGGCTCCGGCAAGACCCTGTCGGCGTTCCTCTGGGCGATCGACAGCGTGTTCCGCGAGCGCGCCGACCTCCCGGAGGAGCCGAAGAAGGACGGGTCCCGCACGCGGATCCTGTACATCTCCCCGCTCAAGGCCCTCGGCGTCGACGTGGAGCGCAACCTGCGCTCGCCCCTCATCGGCATCGGGCAGTCCGCGCGGCGACTCGGTCTCACCGCCCCCGGCATCACGGTGGGCGTCCGCTCCGGTGACACCACGTCGAGCGATCGCCGCAAGCTCGTGTCCGATCCACCCGACATCCTCATCACGACGCCCGAGTCGCTGTACCTCATGCTCACGAGCCGGGCCGGCGACACCCTGCGCGACGTGCACACGGTCATCATCGACGAGGTGCACGCGGTCGCCGCCACCAAGCGCGGCGCGCACCTCGCGGTGAGCCTGGAGCGCCTCGACGCCCTCCGCCGCTCCCACGGCGCGGAGACCGCGGCGCAGCGCATCGGCCTCTCGGCCACCGTCCGCCCGATCGACGAGGTCGCGCGCTTCCTCGGCGGCGCCGACCCGGTCGAGATCGTCGCTCCCCCGGCATCGAAGACCTTCGAGCTCGGCGTCGTCGTGCCGATGGACGACATGACCAACCCGCCACCCCCGCCCGGGGCGCCGCCGGAGGCCCCGGGGATCGATGCGGAGTACACCGAGGTCACCGGCTCGGTGTGGCCGCACGTCGAGGAGGCGATCGTCGACCGCATCCTCCAGAACAACTCGACCATCGTCTTCGCGAACTCCCGCCGCCTCGCCGAACGGCTGACCGGACGGTTGAACGAGATCTATGCGGAGCGGATCGGGGTCGCTCTTCCGGAGCCGACCGTGCCCGCCGCGATGATGGCACAGGCGGGGTCGACCGCCGGCGCCGATCCCGTACTCGCCAAGGCTCACCACGGCTCGGTGTCGAAGGAGCAGCGCGCGCAGGTCGAGGAGGAGCTGAAGTCGGGGGTGCTCCGCTGCGTGGTCGCCACGAGCAGCCTGGAGCTCGGCATCGACATGGGCGCCGTCGACCTCGTGATCCAGGTCGAGGCGCCGCCGTCCGCGGCCTCCGGGCTCCAGCGCGTGGGACGGGCCGGACACCAGGTCGGCGAGATCAGCCGCGCGGCCCTGTTCCCCAAGCACCGCGGGGACGTGCTGCACACCGCGATCGTGACGGAGCGGATGCTCGCGGGGAAGATCGAGGCCATCCAGGTGCCGCGGAACCCGCTCGACATCCTCGCCCAGCAGACCGTCGCGGCCAGCGCCCTCGGAGCGATCAGCGTCGAGGAGTGGTTCGAGACCGTCCGCCGTTCCGCCCCGTTCCAGTCGCTCCCCCGCTCCGCGTACGAGGCCACGCTCGACCTGCTGGCCGGCCGCTTCCCCTCCGACGAGTTCGCCGAGCTGCGCCCGCGCCTGGTCTGGGATCGCGACGCCGGCACGCTCACGGGCCGCCCGGGGGCACAGCGGATCGCGGTCACCAGCGGCGGCACCATCCCCGACCGGGGGCTGTTCGGCGTCTTCGTGGCCGGCGAGTCCACGGGCGCCCGAGTGGGCGAGCTCGACGAGGAGATGGTCTACGAGTCCCGCGTCGGCGACGTCTTCACCCTGGGCACCACGAGCTGGCGCATCGCCGAGATCACCCACGACCGCGTCAACGTCATCCCCGCCTACGGCCAGCCCGGCAAGGTGCCGTTCTGGCACGGCGACGGCATCGGCCGCCCGTTCGAGCTGGGCGAGGCGCTCGGGGCGTTCTCCCGCGAGGTGTCCGCCGCGAAGCCGGAGAAGGCGGAGCAGCGGCTCATCGCGGCCGGACTCGACGAGCAGGCGCGCGCCAACCTCCTCGCGCATCTCTCCGAGCAGCGGGAGGCCACGGGCACCCTGCCGACGGACCGTACGCTCACCGTGGAGCGCGGACACGACGAGGTCGGCGACTGGCGCGTCATCCTGCATTCCCCGTACGGCATGAAGGTGCATGCGCCCTGGGCGCTCGCCATCAATGCGCGCGTGCGGGAGCGTCTCGGCGTCGAGGGCTCCGCGGTGGCGAGCGACGACGGCATCATCGTGCGCATCCCCGACGCCGAGTCCGAGCCGCCCGGTGCGGAGCTCTTCGTGTTCGATCCGGACGAGCTCGAGCAGCTCGTCACGCAGGAGGTCGGCGGCTCGGCGCTGTTCGCCTCGCGGTTCCGCGAGTGCGCCGCGCGGGCGCTGCTCATGCCCCGCACGAACCCCAACCGCCGCACGCCGCTGTGGCAGCAGCGCCAGCGCTCGGCCCAGCTCCTCGAGGTCGCCCGCCGGCATCCCACCTTCCCCGTGATCCTGGAGACCCTGCGCGAGGTGCTGCAGGACGTCTACGACCTGCCGTCGCTGCGGAAGCTCGCGACGAGCATCGCCGACCGCCGCATCCGCCTCGTCGAGACCCAGCCGGGACAGCCGTCGCCGTTCGCGCGCGACCTCCTCTTCGGCTACGTCGGCGCATTCATGTACGAGGGCGACTCGCCGCTGGCCGAGCGCCGAGCGGCCGCGCTGTCCGTCGATCCCGCGCTGCTGGGCGAGCTGCTGGGCACGGTCGAACTGCGCGAGCTCCTCGACCCTGACGTCATCGCGCAGTTCGAGCGCGAGGCCCAGCGCCTCGACCCGGAGCGTCGGGCGCGCGGCCTGGAGGGTGTCGCCGACCTGCTCCGGCTGCTCGGCCCGCTCGATGCCGCCGAGGTCGCCGCGCGCCTCGACCCGGACTCCACCGGCGGAGCAACCGCGGCAGGACTGCTCGACGACCTCGTGACCGCGCGGCGGGCCATCCCCGTCACGATCGCCGGGGTGGCGAGGGTCGCCGCGATCGAGGACGCCGGGCGTCTGCGCGACGCGCTCGGAGCAGCCCTTCCGACCGGCATCCCCGTGGCCTTCCTCGAGCCCCTGGCGGATCCCCTCGGCGACCTCGTGGCCCGTCACGCCCGCACCCACGGCCCGTTCACCACCGCAGCCGTGGCCGAGCGCTTCGGCCTCGGCACCGCGGTCGCCCGGCACACCCTGCAACGCCTGGAGACGAACGGCCGCCTCACGAGCGGGTACTTCCTCCCCACCGCGGCCGGCAGCGGCGACGACATCGAGTGGTGCGACACCGAGGTGCTGCGGCGGCTGCGCATGCGGTCGCTCGCGGCGATCCGCGGGTCCGTCGAGCCGGTCTCCCCGGAGGCCTATGCGCGGTTCCTGCCGGACTGGCAGCATCTCGGTCGACCCCTGGAGGGCATCGACGGCGTGCTCACGGTGATCGAGCAGTTCGCCGGCGTCCCGATCCCCGCCAGCGCCTGGGAGTCGCTCGTCCTGCCGTCGCGGGTGCGCGACTACACCCCGGCGATGCTCGACGAGCTCACGGCCGCGGGCGAGGTGATCTGGTCGGGACACGGCACGCTTCCCGGGCGCGACGGGTGGGTCTCGCTGCACCCGGCCGATCTCGCCCCGTTCACCCTCCCCGATCCGGACGCGGAGATCGCCGCGGAGTCGCTGGAGGCGCGCCTCCTCGCGGCCCTCGCGGCGGGCGGCGCCTACTTCGCCGCGCAGCTCAAGGAGATGACCGGCGCCGAGAACGAGCAGTCGGTGCTGGAGGCCCTGTGGTCGCTGACGTGGTCCGGGCACGTCACCAACGACACGTTCGCGCCGATCCGCTCGCTGCTGACCGGGGGCTCCCAGGCCCACAAGGTCAAGCGCCGCGCCCCGCGTGCGCGCACCTATCGCGGCATGTCGCTCACGCGCACCGCTCCGCGCCGGACCTCCATCGGCGGTCGCTGGTCGCTGCTCCCCGAGGTCGAGACCGATCCGGCGCGGCGCGCGACCGTCACCGCAGGACTGCTCCTCGACCGCTACGGGGTGGTCACCCGCGGGGCCGTGCAGTCGGAGGGCGTCCCCGGCGGTTTCGCCCAGGCGTACCGCGTGCTGGCCGGGTTCGAGGAGGCGGGGCACTGCCGCCGCGGCTACGTGATCGAGAAGCTCGGCGCCGCGCAGTTCGCCGCCTCCGCCACGGTCGACCGTCTCCGCACGTACGCCGGTCTCGCCGATCCGCCGCCACGGAAGGCCGTCACCCTGGCGGCCACCGACCCGGCGAACCCGTACGGCGCGGCGCTCGGGTGGCCGAAGCTCGAGGGCGTGTCGCATCGCCCGGGGCGCAAGGCCGGTGGGCTCGTGGTGCTCGTCGACGGCGCCCTCGTCCTGTCGCTCGAGCGCGGCGGACGGACAGTGCTGTGCTTCACGGACGACGAGGAGGTCCTGCAGGCCGCCGCCGCCGACCTCGCGACGACGGCCAGGGACCGCCGCCTCGACACCCTCACCGTCGAGAAGGTGAACGGCGAGGGGGTCTACGGCACGATCCTCGGGCGGGCTCTGCAGGAGGCGGGCTTCGTGCAGACCCCGCGCGGCTTCACGCTCCGCAAGGCCGTCTGACCCGGCCTCACCACGACCACCACCGACCCACCCCTACCCTGGAGCCATGATCCGAGAGTTCGCCGCCGGCGTCCGCACCCTGTTCCGCGGCTTCGGCGTGTGGCGCACCCGCCCGGGGCTGATGGCGCTCGGGCTCGTCCCCGCGATCATCGCGCTCGTGCTCCTCGCCGCCGTCCTCGTGCCGCTGATCCTGTCGATGCCCTCGCTGTCGGCCTGGCTCACCCCCTTCGCCGACGGATGGGTCGAGCCCTGGCGCGGGTTCCTGCGGACCGCGGTCAGCCTCGTGGTGGTCGCCGCCGCGCTCGCGCTGGCCAGTTCGGTGTTCAGCGCCCTCACCCTCACGATCGGCGACCCGTTCTACCAGCGGATCTGGCACGCCGTGGAGAAGGACCTCGGCGACCCGCCTCCCGCCGACGGCGGCAGTTTCTGGACCACCGTCGGTGAAGGTCTCCGACTGGTCGTGCTCGGCATCCTCATCGCGCTCCTCGTGCTCCTCATCGGCCTCGTGCCCGGTGTCGGCGGCGTCCTCGGCGCGGTGTCCGGCGTGGTCCTCACGGGCCGCCTGCTCGCGCGGGAGCTGACCGGTCGAGCCTTCGATGCGCGCGATCTCAGCCCCGCCGCCCGCGCCGCGCTGTTCTCCGGCAGTCGCGCCCGCGTGCTCGGCTTCGGGGTCGCCACCCAGCTCTGCTTCCTCATCCCGGGCGGCGCCGTCGCCGTGATGCCGGCCGCGGTCGCGGGAAGCACGATGCTGGCGCGCGACATGCAGGCCCGCACCCCGCTCGCGGTCGCCACCCCCGCACCGGCGCCGGGACGGCACGACCGCACGACCGGGATCGCCTGATGCCTGAGGGCGATACCGTCTTCCGCACGGCCCGCCGCCTGGACGAGGCCCTCGCGGGCGGCGAGGTCACGCGCTTCGACCTCCGCGTGCCGCGCTTCGCGACCCTCGATCTGACCGGACAGCGGGTGCACGGCGCCGTCCCCCGTGGCAAGCACCTGCTGCTGCGGATCGGCGAGAGTACGCTGCATTCGCATCTGCGCATGGACGGCGCCTGGTTCGTGTACCGGCCCGGTGAGAAGTGGCGGCATCCGGCGTTCAAGGTGCGGGCGATCGTGGGCACGGCGGAGCGCGAGGCGGTCGGCGTGGACATCGCCGAAGTCGAGGTCGTCCCCACCCGCGATGAAGACGACCTCGTCGGCTACCTCGGCCCCGACCCCCTCGCCGCCGACTGGGACCCGATCGAGGCCGCGCGACGACTCAGCGCCGACACCCGGGCCATCCACGTCGCCCTGCTCGATCAGCGCAACGTCGCGGGCTTCGGCAACGAGTACGCGGCAGAACTCCTGTTCCTCCGCGGAATCCTGCCGACCACCCCGGCCCCGGAGGTCGACGTCGCCGCCCTCCTCGACCTGGGCGTGCGGACCATCCGCGCGAATCGCGACCGCCGCAATCGCACCTTCACCGGCATCGATCGTCCGGGCCAGGCGACGTGGGTCTACGGACGCGCCGGCCGCCCCTGCCGGCGCTGCGGAACGCTCATCCGCCGCGGGGAGCTGGGGGCCGATCCCACCCGCGAGCGGATCACGTTCTGGTGCCCGCAGTGTCAGCGTTGAGCCGTATCCATCCGCGGGAATGAATCTCCCCCTCCCGTGGTTGTTGATATATCCGGAGAACTCCGGAGCACGGGAGGAATCGTGGGCAAGAACTACGTCGACATCGAGAACGACCACGGAGCGACGCTGCGGTACCGCAAGCACGCCAACGGTCGCGGTCTCGTCGCGCATGGCGCCAAGGTGCATCCGAAGGCGCACATCGAGGCGGGAGCCTACATCGAACCGGGAGCACGCGTCGGAGCGGGGGCCATCGTCGCCCGCGGTGCGTGGGTGGACGAGGACGCCGTGATCGGCGAGGGCGCGTACATCGACGCCCACGCGCACGTCGGCCAGGGCGCGGCGGTCGGCGATCACGCGCACGTCGGCGTCCGCACCGACATCGGCGCCGGGGCGCGCATCGTGCGAGGCGCCCGCATCGGCGACGACGAGACGGTCGCGGCGGGACTCACCGTCGCCACCGATCAGAAGGGTCTCTGGCTGGCGGCCTGACCGTTCTCAGAGCAGGCGCCGCTCCGACGCCCACGCGGTGAGCTCGTGGCGGGAGGAGAGCTGCAGCTTGCGCAGCACCGAAGACACGTGCGTCTCGACGGTCTTGATCGAGATGAACAGCGCGGCGGCGACTTCCTTGTAGGCGTAGCCGCGGGCGATCAGTCGCATCACCTCCTGCTCGCGCGAGGAGAGGCGGTCGAGCTCGTCCGTCGCGGTGGCGGTCTCGCCGGCCACGGCGCCGAACGCGTCGAGAACGAATCCAGCGAGCCGCGGCGAGAACACCGCGTCCCCCTCGGCGACGGCGCGCACGGCCTCGCTCACCTCGCGGCCCGATGACCCCTTGGTGATGTAGCCGCGCGCCCCGGCCCGGATGACCCGGACGACGTCTGCCGCCGCATCGGAGACGCTCAGGGCGAGGAACCGCGTCGTGGTCGGTCGCGTCCCTCGGATCACGGCCTCCCCACCCGTCGCATCGTCGCCCTCACCGCCGGGGAGGTGCACATCGAGGAGCACCACGTCCGGGGCCGTCTCCACGATCACGGCGATCGCCGAGGGCACGTCCGCCGCCTCGCCCACGACCTCGACGCTCGCGTCGAGATCGGCCCGCAGGCCCGAGCGGAAGATGGAGTGGTCGTCGACGATCACGACGCGAAGCGGGTCAGCCACGGGGCTCCTGTCGGATCGGTCCCCGCTCCGGGGACGAGACGGTGGGCAGGCGCAGATGCACCTCGGTACCGGCGTCGTCGCTGCGCACCGACCCCGTGCCGCCCGCGCGACGCAGCCGCCCGATGATCGACTCCCGCACGCCGAGCCGATCGCCGGGCACCTCGTCGAGCCGGAATCCGGGGCCGCGGTCGCGCACGAACACGTCGACCCCGTCGACACGACCCTCGATGTAGACGGAGATCTCGCCGCCCGCGTGCCGGGCGGCGTTCAGCATCGCCTCCCGGGCCGCGGCCGCCAGTTCCCCGCTCGCCCGCTCCGCCGACAGCCCGGCCGAGACCACCTCGATCCGGACCGGGTGGTCGATCTCGAGCGCTCCGGCGTAGTCGCGCAGGTCGGTCGGCAGGTCGCTGTCCGCCGGAGCATCGCCGTCGTATAGCCAGGCACGCAGCTCCCGCTCCTGCGCGCGGGCCAGCCGTGCAGCCTCGCTCGATGCCCCGGCCCGGTTCTGGATGAGGGCGAGCGTCTGCAGCACCGAGTCGTGCAGGTGGGCGGCCATGACGCTGCGCTGCTCCTCCCGGATGCGGCGCACGCGCTCCCCCGCCAGCTCCCGCCAGCGCGGGATGAGGGCCGAGGCCACCACCGCTACCAGCCCGGCCAGCGGGAGCAGCACGAGCACGACACCCGAGCGCGCGATCGGCCACGAGAGGAGCAGGAGGACCACGAGGCCGAGGAGGAGCACCGCGAGGATGCGGACGGTGGTGGTGTGCCGAGGGCCGCGGGCCGTGTCGGTGCGATCGATGAGCGTGGCCCACAGCCCGGAGGCGGTCGCGCACAGCGTGGTGCCGCCGACGACCACGGCCGCCGTTCCCGGAGGGATCGAGCCGTTCAGCCAGTCGCTGCCCCCGCGCCACACCACGACGACGAGGGCACCGACGGCCGCGGGGACCAGCAGGAGCCAGGCGACCGGGAGGCGACGCGTCGGTGCCGTCGTCCCCTCCGTCCACGGCATGAAGGTCCAGCACCAGGCGTACAGGAGCACACCCGCGCCGCCGCAGAGCGTCAGGGCGACGAACAGCGCCCGCGCCAGCCCGACGCGCACACCGAGGTGGCGTGCGATCCCGGCGCTCACCCCGGTCACGAGGGCGTCGCGGTCGCGGGTCAGCGCCGGACGCACGGCCGCCGGCGCGGAGCCGGGGAGCGTGGAGACGGCGGAGGGCATACGGTCATCCAATCATCCGCCTCCGCTCTCCGGGACCTCCCTGTCGCGGAATCAGGGTGCACTCAGGGGATCCCCCCATGGCCCCGCGGCGCTGCCGACCGCGAGGATCGACTCATGACGATTCCGACCGCTCCGCCACCGCCCGCCGACCACGAGGCACCGGCACCGGAAGCCCCCCGCCGACCGCGCGGTGCCGACAGGTTCCTGCTGTGGGTCGCCGGCCTCGGCGTGGTGCGCACGGACGGCTGGCTGGGTGGCGTGGCCGCCGGCCTCGCGATCCGCCTCCGCATCGATCCGCTGATCGTGCGCGGGGTCCTCGTCGTCGCGGCCCTCTTCGGCCTTCCGGCCCTGTTCCTGTACGCCTTCGCCTGGGCGGTGCTGCCGGACGTCGACGGCCGCGTGCATCTGCGTGATCTGCTGCATCGCCGGTACGACCCCGTGCAGCTCGGCATCCTCGCCCTCGCCGTGATCGGCCTCTTCCCGACGGCGCCGCTCGCCGGGCGCCTGTTCGGCCTCGGCTACGACGGCTGGTCGGCACTGTCGACGGTCACCTGGGTGGTCGGGCTCGTGCTCGCCGCCGCCTTGCTCTTCCTCATCGTGCGTGCCGCGCGCCGCACTCCGGGCGCTTCCGCGCCGGATCCGGCGGGGGCTTCCGCAGATCCGGCGGCCCCGGCCGCGTCCGCCCCCGACGCGGGTTCGGGTCCCGCCACGGGGGCGGACGCCATTCCCTCCACGGCGACGGACGCTCCGGTCTCGGTACCGCTCGCCGACGCCGTCGGGCACGACGTCCTCGCCATCCCCACACCTCCGGCACCCCTGCCTCCGGGCACCCAGGACCCCGCCGCGCTGGAAGCCTGGCGCGCCCAGCACGCCGCCTGGAAGGAGCAGGATCAGGCCTGGCGGCGCCAGCAGCAGGATGCGGAGCGCGCCGCACGCGACCAGCTCCGCCGGGAGCGGCAGGCCGAGGCTGCCGTGTTCGCCGCCGCAGCCGCGGAGCGCCGACGTATCCGCCGCGCGTCGAATCCGCGAGCCGGCTTCCCGTTCGTCATGACCGCCCTCGGACTCGCGATCGTCGTCGGCGCCGGCGTGGGACTCGCCGTCGGCGAAGCCCTCGGCGGCGCGCTGGGGCTGCTGTCCGGCGCGCTGGTCCTGGCCCTGGCGATGATCACGGCCGGAGCCCTCCGTCGCCGCAGCGGCGCCCTGGCCTTCCTCACCGTGCTGACGCTGGCCGCGGGTCTCCTCACGGGCTTCCTGTCCACGATGCCCGGTCTCACCCTCGGGTACGCCTCTCTCACGAACAACCAGGAGGCGCACGTCCGACAGCCGTTCGGCGACCTGTACCTGCAGCTCCACCGGCACGACGGCGGCCCCCGCCCCGTCGAGATCGAGAAGGGGTCGGGGCGGACCGAGATCTTCGTCGACGCCGGCGTACAGCTGCAGCTCCGCGGCACCGTCGGCGACGGAGTGGAGGTGAGCTGGCTCCGCGTCGATCCGGACGATCCGATGGTCATGGACACCGGCGTCATCGCCGCCACGCCGCGGGGTGACGAGAACGTCATCTCCGCGAACATCTCCGCCGAGGAGGGCAGTCCCTCGACGATCCAGCCCGTGACCATCGACCAGGCGAGCGGCGTGATCGTCGTGACCCTGCAGGAGCCCGAGGAGGGCCAGGAATGAGCACCGAGACCATCACCGCACCCCGGGTGCGCTGGGCAGCCGTCATCTGGGGGACGACCTTCGCCGCGATCGCCGCGGGGGCGCTGTGGTTCCTCACCGATGCGGAGCGCCGCGCCGCGCTGGCCGATGGCGTGGGGACGATGACTCCCGCCACCCTGCTCACGATCGTGCTCCTCACGGCGGGGGCCCTGTTCCTCGTCGGCGGTGTCGCCGGACTGGTCCGGCGGACCCAGCGGAACTCCCCCGCCGGGGACTCGGAGGACGCCGAGTAGCCTGGATCCCATGGCGCACCAGGGACGACGACCCGCGAAGGGCTCCGGCAAGGGCTCACCCGCCCACCGGGGCCGTGCCGCGGGCGGCGGCTCACGCCAGGGGAAGCCGGCCCCGCGCCGCGCACCCCGCACCGAGAAGGTCGTGTTCGACGCTCCGGCCGCCGCACCCGAGGAGCCGCGGACGTTCCGCCTCGGTGCCGTGCCCGGAGCGACGCCGGGCAAGTGGATCGACACGTGGAAGCGGCGCCTGCCCCACGTGGCCCTCGAACTCGTCCCGATCGAGGTCTCCGGGCAGCGAGAGGCGCTCGACGATCTCGACGCCGCCCTCGTGCGCCTTCCGCTGGACGACGACGCCCTGCACGTCATCCCGCTGTACGACGAGGTCCCGGTCGTCGTGGCCTCGACCGATTCGCACCTGCTCGCGGCGGACGAGCTGACGACCGCCGACCTCGACGGCGAGGTGCGGCACTCCCTGTCCGACGACGTGCTCGGGCCGGTGGAGGTGCCGGGCACCAACCCCGCACGCGGCGGCCCCCTGTCGACCGCCGACGCGATCGCCACGGCGGCGACGGGTGTCGGCATCGTCCTCGTGCCGATGTCGCTGGCCCGACTGCACCACCGGAAGGACGCCGACTACCGGGTCCTCGCCGACGGCCCGGTCTCGACGGTCGCCCTCGCCTGGCCGCGCGACCGGACCACGCCCGACGTCGAGACGTTCGTCGGGATCGTGCGAGGACGCACCGCGAACTCGTCCCGCTGAGCCGTCGGGACCGGACTCTCCCCCTCGTTAGAATCGCCTGATGGCCTCGCTTCTCTACGTCTGCGTGCGACCCGAGACCGGGGCGGCGGATGCCGAGCACGCCTCGTTCCGGCGGGCCCTCGGGGTCGACGTGGTCGATCGTCTCGATCTGCTGCACGAGCCGCTGGCCGAAGCCCACCTCGACCGCTACCGCGGCGTCGTCATCGGCGGCTCTCCCTTCAACGTCACCGACGTCGAGAAGACCCCGGTGCAGCGGCGGGTGGAGGCCGACCTGGAGACGCTCGCCCATGCGGCACGGGAACAGCGGATCGCCGCGTTCTTCACCTGCTTCAGCATCGGGGTGCTCACCCGGCTCCTCGGTGGCGAGGTCGTGACGACCATGCCGGAGGCGGCGAGCGCGACGGTCATCGAGACGACACCGGAGGGCGCCGTCGATCACGTGTTCGGCCCGTCCGGCCCCGCGCTCACCGTGTTCACCGCGCACAAGGAGAGCGCCGCGACGACTCCGCCGGGGGCCGTTCTGCTCGCCACCAACGCGGCCTGCCCCGTGCAGGCCTACCGGGTGGGGACGCACCTGTACGCCGCGCAGTTCCATCCCGAGCCGACGCCGCGCGACTTCGCCGATCGGATGACGTTCTACCGCACGACGGGGTACTTCGATCCGGCGCAGTTCGACGCGGTGCAGCAGGAGGTCCTCGCGGCCTCGGTCACCGAGGGCGCCGCCCTGCTCCGCCGCTTCGCCGAGCTGTTCGGCTGAGCGATACCCGGCGCGTAGAGGTGGCGTCGACGGCAGAATGCAGGGATGAAGTCTGTATGGATCGTGTTCGACGACGAGGATGACGCTGGCATCTACGGCGTCTTCGACAACCGCGAGGACGCGGATACCTATGCCGATGAGGTCAGTCACATGTCCTCGAATGGCATGAAGATTGTGGATTTTCCGGTGCCATGGCGCCTGACGGACAGGGCCACGCGCATAGAGATCTGACACCTTGCGGTGGGTCGGAGCGCATGTGCTCGCTCTTACAGACGAGGCGACGGTCGACGCCGAGACGTTCGGCTGAGATCAGGACGGCGCGTCGCCGCGGAGCAGCGGGATGCGCTCGCGCAGGTAGGCATCCAGCGGCATGAAACCGCCCGCCTGACTCCAGCGCACCGACGGCACGCCGTCAAGGAGCGCGAGCGGACCGGAGGAGCCTCCGGCGTCCACCGCGTCGACGTCGATCACGCTCCAGCCGACGTGCACGACATCCCCCTCGTGGAAGCCGCCGCGCAGGGCGAGGGCCCGGCGCTCGGCCCGTGCGCGCGCCGACTCGGCGGTGTATCCCCGACGCCCCGGGTCCGCCGCGCGGAGCACCTCCGCCGTCGCCAGGGCATGCGTGTCGGTGAGCAGGATGACGCCGAGGTGCCAGGCCTCGCCGACACGGACGATCCGACGCCCGCGCCAGCGCGAGTCCTTCTCCTCGCCCAGCCCCTCCTTGGGGGCACCGGCGAGATCCTGCACGGCCTGGGTCAGCAGGGCGGAGGCGGTGGTCACAGCTCCCCCAGCGTGGTCTGGTCGGCAAGGCGCGGGCCCGCGACCTGCGCACGATCGCCCCGCAGCGTCATCCCGATCAGCGGGTACAGGAGCACCGACAGCATGCCCGCTCCGACCAGCGCGGCCGCGGTCCCGGAGTCGAGCATGTCCTGATCCACGCCGATCGCTGTGACCGCGACGATGATCGGCAGCCCGGTGGCTGCGAGCAGGCCGAGCGCGGCGCGGTCGCGTCCGCTCGCGCCCGCCGGGGCGGACAGCTGGGCGGCCGATCCGCGGATCACCAGGAGCGCCAGCAGGAACACCGGCACCAGGGACATCGCCGAGGGAGACGTCACCAGCGCCTGCAGGTCGAAGGTCACCCCCGTGTAGAGGAAGAACACCGGGACGAGGAAGCCGAACGCCAGACCCTCGATCTTGCTCTCGACCTCCGCCGCATCCTTCTCGGGCGCCCGCGCCATGATGATGCGCCAGATGGCCCCCGCGACGAAGGCGCCGAGGAGCATGTCCAGGTCGAGCATCACGCTGAGGCCGACGAGGGCCGCGATGAGGAGGATCACGAAGCGCACCCCGAACTGGTCGGAGGTGTGGAGGGTCGCGCGCACGATGCCGTGCAGGCGCCCGTGCGGCACCCGGTGCGCGACGAGGACGGCGAGTCCCGCCAGCACGACGAAGGTCAGCAGCACCGCCGTGGCCAGGGGCGTCGTCCGGGTGCTGAGGAAGATCGAGATCGCGATCAGCGGCAGGAACTCCCCCACGGCGCCGATCGTGCTGATGGCACGGCCGAACGGGGTGTCCAGCTCCTTCGCATCGCGCAGGATCGGCATCAGCGTGCCGAGAGCGGTCGAGCTCAACGCGATCCCGATGACGACCATGCCCTCGCCCGGGGCGAAGAAGAACCCGAGCCCGATGCCCAGCAGCACGCTGAGCAGCCAGCCCAGCGACGCCCGGGCGAGGGGCTTCCCGGCCACCTGGCGGAAGTCGATCTCCGAGCCGGCGACGAAGAACAGCACCGCCAGGCCGAAGTCGCTGAGCTTCTCCAGAAGGGGGCCCGGTTCGACCCAGCCGAGCACGGCGGGGCCGACGAGGATCCCGAGGACGAGCTCGAACACGACGATCGGCACCCGGACGAGCGGGCGGACGCCGCGAGCCAGAAGCGGTGCGGCCACCGCCAGCAGCGGGATCAGCACCAGTCCGACGTCGCTCGCATCCACGGTCTCAGGGTAGCGACGCTGTGGGCGATTCGCTCCCCACCCGCGCGGCACGGCAGAATCGATGCACACCCCGAGGAGCAGCCATGACCCAGCCCGATACCGCCCGCCTGCTGATCGCCTGCGACGACCAGCCCGGCATCGTCGCCGCGGTCGCCGGCGTGCTCGCCCAGCACGGGGCCAACATCATCTCGCTCGACCAGCACTCGACCGACTCCGAGGGCGGGCGGTTCTTCCAGCGCACCGTCATCCACCTCGACGGGCTGGCCGCCGCGCGCCCCGCGCTGGAGGCCGACATCGCGACGGTCGCCGATCGCTTCGGCATGGAGTGGTCGCTGCACGACGTCGCCCGCCGCAAGCGCGTGGCGATCTTCGTGTCGAAGTACGACCACTGCCTGATGGAGCTGCTGTGGCGCACGCAGCGCGGGCAGCTCGACATCGACATCACCATGGTCGTCTCGAACCACCCCGACCTCGCCGAGGCCGTCCGCTCCTTCGGCGTGCCGTTCGTGCACATCCCCTCGACGGACAAGCAGGCGATGGAGGAGCGTCAGCTCGACCTGCTCCGCGGCAACGTCGACCTCGTCGTGCTCGCCCGGTACATGCAGATCCTCAGCGACGACTTCATCACGCGCCTCGAAGCCCCGGTCATCAACATCCACCACTCGTTCCTGCCCGCGTTCATCGGCGCGAACCCCTACGCCAGGGCGAAGGAGCGCGGCGTGAAGCTGATCGGGGCCACGGCGCACTACGCCACGGCCGACCTCGACGAGGGGCCGATCATCGAGCAGGACGTCACGCGGGTCACGCACTCCGAGTCCGCGGCCGAGCTGCAGAGCCGGGGCGCCGACGTCGAGCGTCTGGTGCTGGCCCGGGCCGTGCAGTGGCACGCCGAGGACCGGGTGATCGTGCACGGCCGCTCGACCGTCATCCTGTAGCGCTCCGCGCTCAGCGGTCGAGGATGTCCACGGCAAGCCCGTGCGACGCGGCGGCGAGGCGCTTGTCGTTCGTCCACAGCTCCGTGCACCCCGACAGCTGGGCGGCGGCGAGGTGCAGCGCGTCCGGGGTCTTCAGGCCGAAGTCGGCCCGGAGCTCGGCCGATCGGACGAACGCGGCCGTATCGAGCGCGACGATCTCCATCCGCTCGAAGAGAGCCAGGTACCGGTCACGGAGCTCCGGATTGCGCTCGCGGGCGGGGAGCACGAGGCATTCGTGGAGCGCCAGCGGACTCGACGCCACCTCGTCATCGACGTCGCGGAGCGCCTGACGCACGGCATCGCCCCTCCGACCGCGGTCCTCGATGGCGTAGATGAGGATGCACGAGTCGAGATAGATCATTCCCAGGCGTCCCGGTTCTCGGCGACCTGCGCGTCCAGTTCCTCGGCGGTCCGAGCGAGCCGGGGCGGAAGCGGATGCTGTTCGATCCACTCGACGAGGAGGCGGCCGCTCCGCACCACGTCGACCGGACCGATGGGGACCAGACGGGCGACCGGAGTGCCCCGCTTCGTGATGACCACGTCCTCACCCGCCTGGGACTCGGCGATCAGGCGCGAGAGGTTGTTGCGCGCTTCCAAGACGTTCTGCGTGGACATGACGCCATTCTAGCCAGGAACCTGGCGTTCCTCACCGGCCGGAGACTCCGGCTGCCAGCTCCGCGAAGACCTCGGCAGCGGTGGTCCCGCGCGCGAGAGGGGCGGTCTGCCCCATCCACAGCGACTGCAGCTCGCCGAGATTCTGCTCCCCTGCCGCCGTGCGGAAGCGTCCGGTGAGCCAGTTCTGCATCGGGAACGGGGCGATCGTGCCGCTCGCCTCGATCGCCCGCACCGCGCGGTTGCGGGCTCCGCGGGCGAGGCGTCCGCTCATCGCCCTGGTCAGCACGGTCTCGTCGGCGGCGGTGGACCGGATGGCGTCGCGGTGCGCGGCCGTCGCGGCGGACTCGGCGGTCGCGAGGAACGCCGTCCCCACCTGCACGCCGGAGGCGCCGAGGGCGAAGGCCGCAGCGACCCCGCGGC